>NZ_BAAAZP010000099.1:68355-158912 GCF_039536965.1 Nonomuraea antimicrobica
GAAGGCCGCGGCCTCCATGGCCAGGTCTTCCGCCCGGCTCAGGTGGCGGCCGAGCGACTCGTCGGTGTGCCGCCACTCGACGATCTCGCCGGTGGGCAGGTGGTGCAGCTCGACCGTACGGCAGGGGGTGCGCATCATGGTCGAGGCCGAGACGGCGTAGACGGCCAGGGCCAGTGAGGAACGGGCGTCGTCCTGGGTGAGCGGGCGGCGGCCGGTCTTGTAGTCGACCACGACCAGCTCGTCGCCGCGCCGGTCGAGCCGGTCGATGCGGCCGGACACGGCGATGACCTTGGTACGCGTGGCGACCGTGCGCTCGACGCCGACCGGGTCGTCGGACGGATCGAGGGTCGAGACATAGCCCGACACGAGGTCACGGGCGCGGCCCAGCCACTGCCCCGACTGGTCGGCGTCCCTGAACCCCTCGGTGATCCACCCGTTCGTCAGCAGGATGGCCGCCGTCAGCGGGGTGCGGCGTTCGTACGGCTCCCGCCACCACCCCGCCAGCGCGTTGTGCACGCTCGCGCCCACGCTGTTGTGCGCCCAGGCGGGCCCCTTGGCGGGCTGCGGCCGGTCGAGGTAGGTGAACCGGTAGCGGCGACGGCAGTCGAGCCAGGTGTTCAACCGCGACGGCGTGCACGGATAGAGCCGCCGCGGCATCCCTTCCAGCGGGAGCTGGCCCGGCACCGCGCTCATCCGGCCTCGCCCCGTGCGCGGGCGACCCGCCGGGCGCGCGGGACCGGCTGGACATGCGGGACCGGCCGGGCCGTCAGGTGCCGCCGGCGCCGCCTCACTCGTCGTCCGGGCCGAGCTTGATCCCGGAGATCCTGGTGCCGTCGGTCAGCGGGGTGTTGTCGTCGTCGCCGTCGGTGTCGACACGGGTCAGCGAACCGGACACCCAGGCGTCGAAGTGCGGCTCCAGGTCGCCGACCGTGACCTCGTCACCGTGCGCGGCCAGCACCCGCGTGTCGCCGGGGAGCGTGAACAGCCGCCCGCCGATGGAGGTGAGCTGGTCGGCCAGGGCCGGGTATTCGCCGGCCAGCTTGCCGGGGCCGTCGGCCTGCAGGGCCTTGCCGGTGAACACAGCCGAGAGCGCCTCGCAGTAGAGCGAGACGCCGCCGGGCGTGACCCCGGGGGTCTCCATGACATCGAGCTGGACCTCGGCCACCTCGAAGATGCCGTCGTCCTCCATGTCGATGTCGGGCCAGGTCTCCCGCCAGGTCTCCCGCCACAGGGGCTTGTCCTTCGGGTGCAGGGCCACCACGGCCTCGTCGCGGCTGGCCACCTCGATGGCCGCGGCGACGTGGTCGGGCAGGCCCGCCGTGCAGATGACGGCCAGCACCTCCCGCTCGCCCACCTGCTCCAGGATCTTTTCGGCGTCACGCGCCGGGTCGACGACGATGACTTCCTCGTCGTCGCCCACGATCCACGTGTTGTTCTCGACCTTCTGCTCGGTGCCGTCGATGGTCACGACACCCTCGGTCACCACTCGCTCGATACGCGCTGTCACGTCTCCGAACTCTAGCCCGTCCGCAGGACAGAGCGAATCGCGTTCGCCCGTCCTAATCCTCGAGTCTGGGGGAGAACGCCCCGAACGGTACATCCAGGTCATGATCACGGACGTCCAGCAGCGACAACTCGGCCAGCGCGATCACGCAGCCCGCGTCGGCCGGCCAGGCGATCGCCCACAGCCAGTTGCCCATCGCCTCGCCCGCGTAGACCGCCCGGTCGTCCTGGCCGTCCACGCACCACAGCGCGGTGGGGTGGCCGAGCACCGCGATCTTGGCGTTCGGCGGGCCCGCGTCGAAACCCTCGCCGGGGTCGGGGCCGTCGAGCCCCGCGAAGGCCGCGCCCAGCCCGATTCCCGGCTCCTCGGCGATGATGACCAGATCTGCCGGCCCCTCCATCAGCGACGGCCCCGTCAGCGCCACCAGGCTGGCGCGGGCGCCCGTACGCTGGTCGCCCACCTCGCCGAAGCCGGTCACCAGCCAGCCGGCGGGCAGCGGCCACGGCAGCCACACGGGCACGACGGAGTTCTTGCGTATCGCCTCCAGCGCGGTGCCGGTCGGCGGCCACGGAGGCTGGTACGGCAGGACGTCACCGTGCGCAGCACATCGAAACGCGCTTGACCAGGCGCTCGGCCCGTGCAGCGGGCCAAAACACCGCGGGCAGGTTGGAGCCGCTCTCACAACTACCCACGGTGCTTTCTCCGGGACTGCCCCGTCAAGGCCGGTGCTCGTTATCCCGTCGTAATCTTGGTCATGTGCGCGTAAATTGTGTGGGCGCGATCATTTTCGACGCCGCTGACCGGCTCCTGCTCGTCAAACGCGGACGTCCACCAGGGATGGGGCTGTGGTCCATCCCCGGCGGACGCCTGGAGCCCGGCGAGACGGACGAGGCCGGGGTGCGCCGCGAGGTGCTGGAGGAGACCGGGCTGCGCGTGGCGGTGGGACGCCTGGCCGGCACGGTGGACCGGCCGGGGCCGGGCGGGGTCACGTACGTGATCCGCGACTACCTCGCCACCGTGACGGACGGGGTGCCCGCGCCCGGCGACGACGCCGCCGACGTGCGCTGGTGCGGCCGGGCCGAACTGGCCCGGCTGCCGCTGTCCGACGGCCTGCTGGCGGCGCTGGCCGAATGGGAGCTGCTCCCGCCGGGCTGATCCCGCCGGTCACCTGCTGGACGTCAGGCTGGAGGTCCACAGGATCAGATGATCGGCGTTGTACGTCGTGGACCGGCCGAGCGCCACCACCTCCGCCCCCGCCACGGCCACGGCCGACAACCACTGCGTCCCCTGGCCCGCCAGGCGGTCCTTGGTGAGCTCCATGCGGTTCCACGACAACCCGTCCTGCGAGGTCCAGGCCGCGCTGTCGCCCTCGCCCGGCTCGCCGTGCCAACCGACCGCGACCAGCCCCTCGCCGGCCGCCGCCAGGTCGTACACCGCCGCCGCCCGGTCCGCCGGCAGCCAGGCCGTCTCCCAGGACTCGCCCTCGTCGTCGGAGACGGCCGCGAACGCGCGCCGCGCCCCGTCCGCCAGCGCCGTGCCGATGGCCACGAGCTTGCCCTGGTAGGAGGTGATCCGGCGGAGCCCGGCCGCGGTGGCGCCGGGAGGTGTCACGGGCTCGCGGGCGCTCCAGTTCACGCCGTCCTCGGAGTGCCACACCACGGTCTTCTCCCGGTCGGCGTCGCCCGCGCCGCCCACGGCCACGTAACCGTCACCGGCGGCGATCGCGTCGTGGACGCGTACGCCTGAGCCGCCCTGGGGCAGCCGCTCCGACCTGGTGTACTTGCGCGTGTCGGGGGTGAACCACAGGGCGGCGCCGGCCGTGCCCGCCTGGTCACGCCACTCGCCGGCCACCACATAGCCCTCCTTGCCCGCCGTCACCACGTGGGCCCGCAGGTACGGACGGTCCGCGGGGCGGGTCAGGTCGCCCGTGGCGTTCACGCGTTTCCAGGTCTCGCCGTCCTGGGAGGTGACGAGGAGGGGGTCGGTGACGGAGACGTTCGTCTCGGTGCCGCCGACGGCCAGCCAGCCGCGGGCGCCGTGGGCCACGTCCTCCAGGGACTGCTTGCCGGGGCCGCCCAGGCTCATGGACTTCCAGCTCTGCCAGTTCTTGATCGTCCACAGGCCGGCGTCGCCGGAGGCCGAGCCGACGGCCACGTACCGGCCGCCGGAGGCCGCCAGCGCGTTCGTCTCGCGGGCCATCCTGGTCAGGCCCTCGACCTCGCCGAGTTGCACGCGCGAGGCGTCGCCGCGCGGGGGCGCGGCCATGAGCACGAGCTGGTTGTCGACGTCGGAGGCCGCCTGGTCGCCACCGGCGAACAGGGTGCCGCTCGCGGAGATCGTGAACCCGCGCAGCGTCGCGCCGGTCAGGTCGCCGAGGTCGGCCCGCTTGTCCCAGCCGCGCCCGTCGGTGCTGGTCAGCACGGAGTATTTGCCGAAGCCGGCCTGCGTGATCGCGGCGATGCCCGAGGAGTAGGAGATCAGCGACTCGACGCCGCGGCTCCCGGCGTCGAGTCCGCCGATCGAGCCGCACTGCGACCACTGCGCGCCAGTCGGCGAGCAGTAGACGCGTACGTCCCCTTCCGGCGTGCGCTGCCGCGCCGGCACCAGCACGAACTGCTTGGGCAGCACGGCCACCGTCCCGGCCCGCGGGTCGATCGCCTCGGGGAGCTGGAAGCCGGTCGCCCGCCAGGCACGGCCGCCGTTGGCCGAACGCAGCACCCGCGATCCCTCGCCGATCGCGGGTACTCCGATGGCCACGACCGTGTCGCCCTTCGCGACCACGGCCCTGAGCTCCCGTACTTCCAGTCCCCTGGTCTCCACGCGCTGCCAGGTCCGGCCGTCGGCCGAATGCCAGGCCGCCGGGCCGGTGCCGCCGTCGGCCCCCGTCGTACGGCCGACCGCGACGAACCCCGAGCCCGTCCGAGCGATGTCCTCGATGTGGTCACCGGCACGGAACGCGGCCAGCCCCGACTCCGGCACGACCGTCCAGGTGAACCCGTCGGTGCTGGTCCACAGGCCGCGCTCGCCGGACACCTCGTCGCCGCCGCTGGCCAGCCACCGGCCGTCGCCGCCGACCACGCGCCGGACGGTGGGCGTGGACGCGCCGTTGACCTGGCCGAGCCGCCAGTTCTCGCCCCCGTCGGGCGAGAACAGGAAGAGCGGGCGCGGGGTCGGGCTCGTCGTGTCGCTCCCGACCGCCACCACCGCCTTGCCCACCGACGTCATGTCGTTGAGCTTCTGGTCGACGCCCTCGCCGGCCGCGGGGACGGTGAACAACTCGTCCCCGGAACGGCCGGTGCCCGCCGCCAGGCTCAGGCCGGGCGTCTCCGCGGCGTTCCACTGCCAGACGAGCACGCCGGTGGCCACCAGGAGGGCCGCCGCCACGGTCAGCACCATCGGGGCGGGCCTGCTGCCCCCGCGCACGGGGCTGGACCTGCGTACGGCGGCGGGGGCCGGACCCCTGTGGTGGCGTCCGCCCGAGCCCTGCGGACCCGGCGGACCGGTGGCGACCAGCAGGTCGGGCCTGGTGGGGCGGCCCGCAGGGGGACGTCCGACGCGGCGCACCTCTGGCTCGCCGTCCAGGTCGTCCTCGTCGCCGGGCTCGGTCTCGCTGTCAGGGAGGGGATAGACCAGCCGGTACGGCGGCAGCCGCCGCTCCTCGTCACCGTCGGACGGCTCGGGAGCGCGGGGCTCGGGGACCTGGGGCTCCGCCTCCTCGGGGTCCAGGGGTTCGGGCGCCTGAGGCTCGGGGGGCCGGGGCTCGGGGACCTGCTCGGCGACCTGTTCCGGGGCCCATGGGGCGGCGGCCTGCTCAGGGGCCTGCTCCCTGGCCTGCTCCCTGGCCTGCTCACCGGCCTGTTCACTGGTCTGGGGTGCGGCGTCGAGCGGGCCTCCGGCGACGAGCTTGTCGGGCCGGTTGACCACGCGGCGGGGCCGCCGTCGCGGTTCGGCCTCGGGCTCGGCTGTCGGCGAGCTGTACGGCCTGCGCCCCTTGGGCGGTTCCTGCGGCGTGTCGTCCAGGATGGGGGCGGCGAACGGCGGCATGCCCCACGGAGAGCTCAGCGGTAACCCCCTGGCCCGGTCGTCGGTGGGGCCAGGTGGCGAATGGCTGATCCTGGGCTCTTCGACGGGGGCCCTGGGGTCGGTGGGGGGATGGTGTCCTGACGTGCCCTCGGCACGCGGGTCGTCGTCTTCCGGCGGTCGCCGTGGCGGTTCGCTGGGGCCGGAGGCCACGCGCCGTACCTCCTAGTCGAGCTCGTCCTACAGGTAGATCTCGCGGGGAGATCTCGGCCGCGTTCGCGGAGCGTTCCAGGAAGGTCCGGGCAGAGCCCTCGCCGTCCCTGACAGCATCCAGACCAGCATGATTGAGCCGGAATAGCGAGACCTCTCTAGCGAGATTCCCCGCACCTCCTGCCTGATTTATTGCGAAGTGGTGCTAATTGACTGCTTTTTAGCTAGATACATCACACCAAACGCATACACCCCGAGCTGCACCACGGTTCCCGTCAACGCCTGCCACGGCACCGGCACCTTCCCCTGATCCAGCGCGTCCTGCAGGTTCCCCGCGGCGGCGCTGATCCCGAAGGCCACCACGTTGTTGACGACGTGCAGCGCGATCGCCGCCTCCAGCCCTCCGGTACGCACCGACAGCCACGCCATCACCGCCCCGAACGCGAACACGTCGAGCAGCCCCGCCCACGAGTACCCGTGCAGCGACGCGAACAACGCAGACCCGATGACGATGCCCCAGATCGGACTGCGTACGTGCGCCCCGAGGGCCTGCATGAACCAGCCGCGGAAGACGTACTCCTCGGCCGCCGCCTGGAACGGCACCAGCAGCAGGATCACCACGATCAGGGGCAGGAACGCCTGCCACCCGGCCCAGCCGAGCATCTGCGCGTCCAGCCCGGCGGACGTCAGTGCCAGCCACTGGGCGCCCTGCCCGAGTGCCAGCGCCAGCACGGCCAGCAGGGCGCAGGGCGCCAGCCACGACCAGCGCAGCCGCCCGGCCACCGACGAGAGCGTCCCCGGCCTGCGCCGCTGGAGCAGCGCCGCCGTGCCGAGCACGAGCAGGAGCACGGGCGCGATGGACAACAACGTCATGGCCAGGCCGAAAGGCGTGCCCAACGGCAGCCCGGTGAAGCGGTCGACCGGCCACGGGAGGCCGAAGATCTCCGCCAGGGTGACGGACCCGAACACGACCACGATGCCGATCGCCACGAACCCGACGGCGATGACGAGCGTGCCGACGATCGACCGCCACACCCGGGCGGCGGCGTTCCTGGCGAGGTGGTCGAAACGGGCCCCATGCGGAGCGGGCAGGAACCAGGACGGCGGCTGCGGCGGATACGGGTACCCGGGCGGCGAAGCACCGTACGGAAATTGAGGTCCTGGATTCTCCTGCATCTCTCCATTCTGTCCATCCGATGCGCAATAGTTCACAGACGGCCCGCCGTTTGAGGCGGATGCTCGGTGTCGAAGGCATTTCGCCGGCATTCGACCCTGGGAGCAGTCCATGTCAACGCTGGGACCTTTCCTCACCCTCGCGGCGGGCGCGGTGCTCGCCGTGGGGCTGGGCGTGGCCAGCATCACCGCGACACCGCCGGCCGGGAACACGGCCGCCGACACCCCCACAGAGGCGCCCGCCGCCGGGCAGACCGCCGCTGAGCCGAGTTCCCCCACCCCCTCCCCGTCCGCTACATCACCGGAGGAGATCGTCAAGGCCGACTACGGCGGCCGGGTGAAGGGCAGCGGCGCCCTGATCGCCGTCTCCGTCAGGAACGGCAAGGCCGTCGGCTACTTCTGCGACGGCCGCAGCGAGGTCTGGTTCAAGGGCTCAGGAACGGCCGGCGAGCTGCGGCTCACGGGCGCGGCCGACACGGGCTCGAAGATCACGGCCGAGCTGGACGACGGCCGGGCCGAGGGCTCGGTCTCCATCGGCGGCAGGAAGTGGAGGTTCGTCGCGCCCACGGTGGTCAAGCCGTCGGGCCTGTACCGGGCCACCGCCGTCGTCAGAGGCGCCAGGCTCCGCGCCGGGTGGATCGTGATCAGGAACCAGGACGGCGGTTACGACCAGGTCGGCGCCGCCTTCGCCGGGGAGGAGCAGTTCGGCGTCCCGCGGCTCGACAGCGGGCGGCCCACCGCCCCCGTCACCGTCGCCGGCACCACCGTCCAGCCCAAGGACGTGGACGGCTTCATCGAGGAGATGCGATGACCGCCGTGCCCCGGCGGCCCGCCCGCGGCCTGTCCCCGTTGCTCGTGCCGCTGCTGGTCGGCGGCCTCGTGATGCTCGCGCTCGGCGTGTACGGACGGGCGCACACCCCGACCGGGTTCGCCGTCGGCGTGGCCGGGTTCTCGGCGGCGCTGCCCATGAAGGCGTGGCTGACGACGGGCGCGTTCGTTCTCGCGATCGTGCAGGTGCTCTCGGCCCTGTCGATGTGGGGCCGGCTCGGGATCGCCGTCCCGCCCGCCGTGCACCGCTGGTCGGGACGGTTGGCGTTCCTGCTCACGATCCCGGTCGCTTTCCACTGCCTGTACGCCCTGGGCCTGCAGTACGACGTGCCCCGCGTGCTCGTCCACTCCCTGCTCGGCTGCTTCTTCTACGGGGTGTTCACCGCCAAGCTGCTGGCCCTGCCCAGGCGCGACGCGCCCGGCTGGACGCTGCCGGTGCTCGGCGGGCTGGCGTTCACGGTGCTCGTCGGGCTCTGGCTGACCTCGTCGTTCTGGTTCTTCACCGCCGTCGGCTTCAGGGTGTGAAGCTCTGTGGGACTCAGGGGGTGAAGCTCTGTGGGGCTCAGGGTGTGAAGCTCTTCGTACGGCTCAGCCCGGCCGCCCGCCCCTTGGCCGCCACGACGAGCGCCATCTTGCGGGACGCCTCGTCGATCATCTCGTCGCCCAGCATGACCGCGCCGCGCTTCTCCACGGTGGTGTAGTAGTCGTACGCCTCCAGGATCAGCTCGGCGTGGTCATAGTCCTCCTGCGACGGGGAGAACACCTCGTTGGCCGCGTCCACCTGCGCCGGGTGCAGCACCCATTTGCCGTCGAACCCCAGCGCCGCGGCCCGCCGGGCGACCCTGCGAAAGCCCTCGACGTCCTTGATCTGCAGGTAGGGCCCGTCGATGACCTGTAGGTCGTGCATCCTGGCCGCCATCAGCAGGCGCATGAGAATGTAGTGGTAGGCGTCGCCCTCGACGTAGCCGGGCGGCTGCTCGCCGACGACGAGCGTACGCATGTTGATGGAGGCCATGAAGTCGGCGGGGCCGAACACCAGCGTCTCCAGCCGCCCGGACGACCCGGCGATGGCGTCGGCGTTGACCAGGCCGCGGGCGTTCTCGATCTGCGCCTCGATGCCGATGCGGCCCACCTCGTAGCCCATGGTCTTCTCGATCTGGGTGAGCAGCGTGTCGAGCCAGACGACCTCGGTCGGGTCCTGCACCTTGGGCAGCATGAGGCAGTCGAGGAACTCCCCGGCCCCCTCCACGATCTCGATCACGTCCCGGTACGTCCACTGCGTGGTCAGGTCGTTCACCCTGACCACGCGGGTCTTGCCGGACCAGTCGCCCTCGCGCAGGGCGGCCACGATGTTCGCCCGCGCCTCCTCCTTGGCCAGCGGCGCGACGGAGTCCTCGAGGTCGAGGAAGACCTCGTCCACGGGCAGGGTCTGGGCCTTCTCCAGGAAGCGGGGGTTGCTGCCGGGCACGGCGAGCACCGAACGTCGTGAGCGCATGCGCACACGCTACTCGGACACCGGCCGGCGAGATCGCGCCCCTCCGTCCCGGCGCTCCCGGCCGCCGTACGGCGCCGCGTACAGTCGGATCTGTGAGCGACGACACCGCGACCAGCGCTGCCACCAACGTCATGGCCATCGAGGAGGGCGCCAAGAAGTCCGGCGTCCTCTGGCTCACCCTCGACCGTCCCCGCCTGGCCTGGCACGCCTGGCACGACGGCGCGATCTACCTGGTGACGGGCGGCGAGGAGCAGCGACTGCCGGGGCTCGACGCCCTCGACCGGGTCCGCGTCACGCTGCGCAGCAAGGACAACGGCGCCAGGCTGGTGGAGTTCGAGGCGGCGGTCTCGGCGGTCGACCAGGCCGCGGCGGCCGACGTGGTGGCGGTGCTGGCCAAAGAGCGGCTCAACGCCCGCGACAGCGAGCACCTGCCCGAGCGCTGGGCCCGCGAGTCGACCGTCTGGCGGCTCACCCCCGAGCGCTGACGGTCCCCGCCCCCGGATCCGGCACGACTTCCAGACCCGGCTCCAGACCTGGCTCCTGATCCGGCCCCAGGTCCGATGCCGCCTCGGGTCGCGTGCCCGCGGCGGCGGTCGTCCTGCCCTCGGTGACGGTCCTGCTCGCGGTGGCGGTCTGGGCGAGCAGCGCACCCAAGAGCACGATCAGCCCGCCCACGACCTGGAAGACCCCGAGCTGCTCACCGAGCAGCGCCCAGGCCACGATCGCGCCGCCGATGACCTCCAGGGACGCCACGGTGGCGCCCACCGCGGCCGACAGCCGCCGCACGGCGTTGACCCCCAGGATGTACGCCACCACGGTCGCGACCAGCACCATCCACAGGTAGGCGGCCAGCACCGGCAGCCCCGGCCCGTCCCCCGGCGTCGCGGACACCGTGAACGCCTCCCACGGGATGTCCCACGGCCGGGCCAGCGGCACCAGCACCACGGCCGCCCCCGTCATGCCCCAGGCGATCAGGCCCAGCGGGTCGATCTCGTCGCCGAAACTGTCGTTCATCAGGAAATATCCGGCGCAGCACGCCCCGGCCAGCAGGCCGAGCAGCAGGCCGAGCGCGTCCAGGCGCAGCCCCTGCCACGCCTCCACCACGATCCCCAGGCCCACGACGGCCACGACCGCGCCGACGTACGCGGCCCGCGCGAGCCGTATGCGGCGGACGACCCGTACCCAGGCCACCACCATCACCGGCGCCATGAACTCCAGCAGCAGCGCGATCCCCACCGGCAGCCGGGTGATGGCCGCGAAGTACAGCGCCTGTACGCCCGCCACCGCCATGATCGCGTACAGTCCGACGAACGGCAGCCGCGACCTCGGGATGCGCAGCGCCCGCGGCCTGACCACGGCCAGCACCGCCACCAGCAGCAGCCCCGCGCCGGCCATCCGCGTCCACACCGCCTCGATCGGCGCCAGCCCGGCGGCGATGAGATATTTCGCCATGGGCCCGGAGAACGCGAAACAACACGACGACACGAAGGCCAGCGCGAGCCCCGCATGCCTCATTCGCACACCACCTGACGCGTAATGACTGTTAAGCGGGTTTGATACTGACATGTACGGCGTCCCAGGCGCAATGGGACGGCGCTGTTAGCCTGACCAGGTGAAGATCTTCGTGGCCCGGCTGCAGGGGACCCCGGTCTTCGACCCGGCGGGCGACCAGATCGGCCGCATCCGCGACGTGGTGGTCGGGCTGCGCCTCGGGCACCGGCCCAACGTGCACGGCTTCGTGGTGGAGGTGCAGCCGCGCCGCCGCGTGTTCCTGCCCATCACCCGCGTACGCCGCATCGAGGCGGGCGCCGTGATCTTCACCGGACGGATCAACATGCGCAGGTTCGAGCAGCGCACCACCGAGACCCTGGCCATCGGCGAGATCCTCGACCTGACCGTGCGCTTCGACGACCAGCCCATGACCGTCTACGACGTGGCCATGGAGGAGACCAGGCCGTCCACCTGGGAGATCACCAGCGTCGCCCTCTACAAGGGCAGGCGGCGCGAGCCCCGGATCGTCGACTGGGGCGAGGTGTCGGGGTTCGACACGCTGCAGAAGGATCAGGGCGCGGCCGGGCTGATCGCCGCGTTCGAGTCGTTGCGGGCCGCCGACATGGCCAGCGCGCTGCACGACCTGCCGAGCAAGCGGCGCATCGAGATCGCCCGCGCACTGAACGACACCCGGCTGGCCGACGTGCTGGAGGAGCTGCCGCCCGACGACCAGATCGGCATCCTGGGCACGCTCGAACCCGAGCGGGCCGCCGACGTCCTGGAGGAGATGGGTCCCGACGACGCCGCCGACCTGCTGCACGACCTGCCGGAGGAGCAGGCGTCCGAGTTGCTGGCGCTGATGGAGCCGGGCGAGGCGGCGCCGGTGCGGCGGCTGCTGACGTACCCGGAGGACAGCGCGGGCGGCGTCATGACCAGCGAGCCGGTGATCCTGCCGCCCAGCGCCACGGTGGCCGAGGCGCTGGCGCACATCAGGCAGCAGGACCTCACGCCGTCCGTGGCCGCGCAGGTCTACGTGAGCAGGCCGCCGACCGAGACGCCGACGGGCACGTACCTGGGGGTCTCGCACTTCCAGCGGCTGCTGCGCGAGCCGCCGTCCACGCAGCTCGGCACCGTGCTCGACCCCTCGATCGATCCCATCAGGCCGCAGTTCACGCTGCTCCAGGTGGCCTACTACCTGGCCAACTACAACCTCGTCGCGGCCCCGGTGGTCGACGAGCTGGGCCGGCTGGTCGGCGCGGTGACCGTGGACGACGTACTGGATCACATGTTGCCCGAGGACTGGCGGGAAAGGGCCGACTACCGTGACGAGTGAACGACTCGACCAGCCCCGCGAGCTGCGCCGCTCGCTGCGCCCCCACTACGACCCAGAGGCATTCGGCCGCCTTTCCGAGCAGATCGCCCGGTTCCTGGGCACGGCGCGCTTCCTCGTGTACATGACCGTTTTCGTGGCGGTCTGGGTGATCTGGAACGCGGTGGCGCCGGAGAGCCTGCGGTTCGACCCCTACCCGTTCATCTTCCTCACGCTGATGCTGTCGCTGCAGGCCAGCTATGCCGCGCCGCTGATCCTGCTGGCCCAGAACCGCCAGGGCGACCGCGACCGCATCCAGTACGAGCAGGACCGCGAGACCGCCGAGCGCAACCAGGCCGAGATCGAGTATCTGACCCGGGAGATCGCCGGCCTGCGACTGGCGCTGAACGAGGTGACCACCCGCGACTACCTGCGCACCGAACTGACCCGGCTGGTGGAGGAGCTCAAGGGCGACGCAGAGGCGCCGCGCTGAGGGCTCGTGCCGCGGGCTCGCGCTGAGAGATCGCGCTGAGAGATCGCGCTGAGGCTACGCGTGCTGCGAGGCCGCTTCGGGGTCGAGACTGGCCAGCATCGTCCGCGCCTGCGCGATCTCCGCCGCGCCCAGCAGGTCGAGGAACTGGGTCCTGATGCCGCGCAGGTAGGTCGGCGTCGCCTCGGCCAGCCTGGCCGCGCCGCTGTCGCTCAGCACCGCGTACAGGCCGCGGGCGTCGTCGGCACATGCCTCCCTGGTCACCAGGCCGTCGCGCTGGAGCCGGTCGATGAGCCTGGTCAGGCCACTGCGGGAGAGCAGCACGCGGTCGGCGAGGTCGTTCATGCGCAGCCGCCGCCCGGACGCCTCCGCCAGTCGCGCGAGCACCTCGTACGAGGCCAGCGGCAGATCGTGGGCGTCGAGCAACTCCCCTTCGAGATGGCGGGTGATGCGCACCTGGGCACGCTGCAACGTCCGCCACAGCGCCAGTTCGCCGGCGGTCAGCCCCTCGTCGCGCAGAAGCGTCACGGAGTAACCTTAAGACGTTGTTGCACAGACATCTAACAGCGCGGATTAACCCGGCGGAGGCTCTCGTTCATACCATGGAGGGGCATCCTCACCCGGCGTCCAGCGCCTGCCACGCATATACCGACGAAGGAGGGACGGCACTCCCTCGTGCCGAGACTTCGATGGCACCAACCCAGGAACTCGTGACGGCAGCACTCTCCACCGTCATCGACCCCGAGATCCGTCGCCCGATCACGGACCTCGACATGGTCAAGAGCATCGAGATCGCTCCCGACGGCGCGGTGCGCGTCGGTGTCTACCTGACCGTGGCCGGCTGTCCGATGAAGGACACCATCACCCGCGACGTCACCAACGCCGTCGCCAAGGTCGATGGGGTCACGGGCGTCCAGATCGAGCTCGACGTCATGAGCACCGAGCAGCGCAAGACCCTCCAGACCAAGCTGAGGGGCGACCGCGGGCCGGAGAAGGAGATCCCGTTCAACCAGCCGGGCTCGCTCACCCGCGTGCTCGCGGTGGCCAGCGGCAAGGGCGGCGTCGGCAAGTCGTCCGTCACGGTCAACCTGGCCGCCGCCATGACCGCGAACGGGCTCAAGGTCGGCATCGTCGACGCCGACATCTACGGCCACAGCGTCCCGCGCATGCTGGGCGCGTCCGAGCGGCCCACCAAGGTCGAAGACATGATCATGCCGCCGGTGGCCCACGACATCAAGGTCATCTCGGTCGGCATGTTCAAGCCGCCGGGCAACTCCGCGGTGGTCTGGCGCGGGCCCATGCTCGACCGGGCGCTGCACCAGTTCCTGGCCGACGTCTACTGGGGCGACCTCGACGTGCTCCTGCTCGACCTGCCCCCGGGCACCGGCGACATCGCCATCTCGGTGGCCCAGCGGCTGCCGACGGCGGAGATCCTCGTCGTGACGACCCCGCAGATGGCCGCCGCCGAGGTGGCCGAGCGGGCCGGGTCGATCGCGGCGCAGACCCACCAGCAGATCGCCGGCGTCATCGAGAACATGGCGTGGTTGCCCTGCCCCCACTGCGACGAGCGCATCGCGGTCTTCGGCGAGGGCGGCGGCCAGACCGTGGCCGACGCGCTGAGCCGGACGCTGGGGGCGCGGGTGCCGCTGCTCGGCCAGGTGCCGATCGACCTGCGGCTGCGTGAGGGCGGCGACGAAGGCAAGCCGCTGGTGCTGACCGACCCCGACTCGCCGGCCGCCGAGGAGCTGCGCAAGATCGCGGGCGGGCTGAGCAAGCGCTCCTCCAGCCTGAAGGGCCTCCATCTCGGCCTGTCGCCGCGCGGCTGACCGCGCTGCCGCTTCCCGCCTCGCCGGGCCCGCTCAGACCCCTGGGCGGGCCCGTCTCGCGTCGTGGGGGCTCGTCAGGTGGCTTCGGAGTCGTACGGGGGGATCTCGCCGAAGCCCAGCTCGTCGACCGGCTCGGACGTGTAGGGGGCCATGGTGGCCGGCTCCAGGTCGCGCGACTTGTTGTTGTTCCAGTCGTCCTCGAGGTCGTCGAGGAGGTGCTTGCGGACGAAGTTGCGCGGGTTGAGGTCTGCCGGGTCGAAGTCGCGGAACTCCGGGCCCAGACCGGCGCGCAGGTCGTCGCGCGCGTTGTTCGCCATCCGGCGCAGGTTGCGCAGCGTCTTGCCCGCCTGCGCGGCGGCCTGCGGCAGTTTTTCCGGACCGAAGACGAGCAGCGCGATCACGATCAGCGCTCCGACCTCCAGCCATCCGAGTCCGAACACCGTGAGCTCCTACCGCAGTCCAATCTCTCCGAGGACAACCCCGGCCTATCCACAGACTAAGGGCTCCCGTAGGTAGGTCGGGCGTCCCCCCTCACCCAGTTCCCCGCCATGACACCGCGGAGCGCGGAGAACGGCACCCCGGCACCATGAACGGCACTCCCCACCGGCACGGGAGGGCTCTCCCGAAGGCCGCAGACGCACCTGCACGGTCGCCCACACTCCTACAGAGCCGCGCGTACCCGGAGCCGCACGCGCAGACAAGGTCGCGCGCAGACAGCGCCGTAGGCACCCACAACGCCGCACGCCCGCGCAGGCGGCGCATGCGGCCTCAGGCGGGCGTGTGTGACCACGGAGGGCCGTGCGGTCCCTGGGGGCCCTGGGAGTCGCGAAGGTGCCGCAGGAGGCCGGTGGGGACTCCTGCGGCACCGCGATGCGACACAAGGGCCGGGTCGGCCACTCAGGACCGAGCCGGCCACTCAGGGCCGGGACGGCCGCTCAGGACCGGGCCGGGCGCTCAGGGCCAGGTCGGGCGCTCGGGGCCAGGTCGGACGCTCAGGACCGAGGCCGGGCGAGGTCGGGAGGGGTGGGGTCGGGGGTCAGGAGGGTGACGGGGTGGGTTCGTCTTCGGCGACGACCGTGAGGGTCGCCGTGCGCTCCTCACCGGCGCGCTGGAACTTGATATTGATCTTGGAGCCGGGCGTCTTGCTGCGGATGAGGGCGATCAGCTCGTTCCCGTCCTGCAGGGCCAGCCCGTCGATCTCGAGGATCACGTCGCCCGCCCGCAGCCCCGCCTTGTCGGCGGGCCCGCCCTTGGTGACCGCGGGCTGGCCACCGACCGACTCCGAGGCGATGCGTACGCCCTCACCCCGGTAGTCCTTGTCCAGCACGATGCCGATCTTGGGCCGCTTGGCCCGGCCGGTCGTGATCAGTTCCTCGGCCACCCGCCGCGTCTGGTTGACCGGGATCGCGAAGCCCAGGCCGATGCTGCCGCCCTGGCTGCTCATCGAACGCCCCAGCGTCGCGATCGCCGAGTTCACCCCGACGACCTCGCCCCTGCCGTTGACCAGCGGCCCACCCGAGTTGCCCGGGTTGATGGCGGCGTCGGTCTGGATGGCGCTGATGTACGCGGGTTCCTCGCTGCTGGTGCCGGTGTCGTCACCGGCGATGACCGGACGGTTGAGCGAGCTGACGATGCCGGTCGTCACCGTGCCGGTCAGGCCCAGCGGGGAGCCGATGGCGATGACCGGGTCGCCGACGACCACCTGGTCGGAGTTGCCGAGCGTGATCTCCGGCGTCCCGAACGTCTCCTCCGGCTTGACCACGGCCAAGTCGGAGCCCGGGTCACGGCCGACGATGCGGCCCGTGGTGGTCTTGCGGTTGTTGAACACGATCTGGATCTCGCCGCCCTGCGCGGCCAGCGCGACGACGTGGTTGTTGGTGACCACGTAGCCGTTCTTGATCAGGAAGCCGGAGCCGGACGCGCCCTCGGTGTTGGTGCCGTTGCCGACCTCCAGAGAGACCACGCTGGGCAGCACCCGGGCCGCCACGCCCGCCACCGAGTCGGGCGCGCGGTTGGTGGCGCCGGTCGGCAGCGGGCCGAGGCTGAAGGAGGGGTCGTTGCTCTCGTCCGGCCTGGTCAGCAGGTACGTGCCGACGCTCCCGAGCACCGAGGCGACCAGCGCGATGACCACGGCCGCGGCGATGAGGACACCAGCGCCGGGCCCACGGCGGGCGGCATGGGCTCCCTGCCCGCCCGGCGGTGGCGGCGCCCAGCCCGGCCCCATACCGAGGGGCTGGCGCGGCGGTGGCGGGGCTGCCCCAGTGCCGCCGTACCCGTCGGTTCCGACGCCGTACCCGTCGGTGCCGGCGCCGTACCCGTCGGTGCTGGCGCCGTACCCGTAGGCGCCGACGCCGTACGACGGCCCTTCGCCAGACGAGCCGAACGGCGGGCCCTCGTAGGAGCGGGCACCCCCGTCAGGAGGACCGAAGAAGGGGCTGTCGTAGGAGCGGGTGGTGTTGTCGGGGGGCCCGAAGGAAGGGGCCGAGGCGGCGTCAGGCGAGCCGTAGGAGGGGGCGGAGGCGCTGTCTGGGGGCCCGAAGGAGGGGGCCGAGGTGCCGTAGGTGGGGGTGACGGGCTGCGGGCCGGTCTGCGAGCCGTACGGCGAGCCTGTCTGAGGGCCGATCTGGGGGCCGGATTGAGGGCCGGTCTGGGTGGTGTCCGGGCCCGAGGAGTCGTATGGCGGCCCGTGCGGCGGCGAGGCGTCGTAGGGGCGCGGCTCGTACGGGCGCGGCTCGTACGGCGGCGAGCCCGAGACCCCGGAGCGGCCCGACGGGTCGCCCCACGGTGTGCCGAACGAGACGGGCGGCTCGGGCCACCCGCCGTGTTGATCCGTTCTGGGCTGATCAGGTCTGGGCTGATCAGCATGGGGCTGACCTGGTCTGGGCTGGTCCGGCCGGTGCTGTTCCGGTCTGTTGTCCGCGGGCAGGAACTCCGGCCGCCCATGTGGCTCGGGGGAGTCCGACGGCGTGCGTCCTTCGGTGGGGCGCGTCTCGTCGGTCATCTAAGTCTCACCACTCCTTGGCTCGGCCGCCGCAATCCTCGCTCTTGCGGCATACGAGGGTTATAAAGCTTCAATCAGGACTTGCCCATGACAATTCCCGAACCCAGATCGTATGCCCCGCGCACCTCCGACTACGCCAACCGAGTCTTCCCCGGCATATCGGTCAAGGTGTGGCGGTTGACGGCGTGTTCGTACGAGCCTGCTGCTGGAAGAGCTCGACCGGCGGGGCCGGACTCTCCTGACCGATCCCCGTGGCGGCGAAGAAGGTGCCGAGCGCCACGGCCGCGGAGACCACCCCGACCGCCACGTACGCCGAGCGCCTCCTACCACCGCGACCAGGGCCAGTGGCCCCACCGATGGCGTCCCTGCGCGGGCGGTTGTCCAGCGGAGTGATGCTGTGCGGCCCAGGTATGGGCACCCCGCCGAACGTGCGGGACGGGAAAGGGCGCTCCCTCGGCGGCAACGGCCCGCCCGGCTCCGCCATCCGGAGCAGGGACATCGTCAGGTCGGCCGGCAGCGCCGGCGACTCGAGCGAGCGCAGGCGCGACTTCAGCGCCCGCACCGACTCGACCTCGCGCCTGCAGTCAGCGCAGAAAGTCAGATGCGCGAGCGCACGCTCGCGCTCGGTGTGGTTCAGCTCTCCGTCGACGAGCGCGGAGACGCGTTCTCCCAGATGAGCCATGTCAGACTTCCTCCCCACGGATCACGGTCGGGGGGAGTTGAGAATTACGGGGGGCCCGGTGATCGAGCGCCTCCCGCAACTGCGCCCGGCCACGGTGAATACGGCTTCGGACCGTACCCAGCTTGACGCCGAGCGTGGCCGCGATCTCCTCGTAAGACAGGCCCTCGATGTCACACAGCACGATCGCGGCCCGGAACTCGGGTGCGAGCGCGTCGAGGGCGGCTTGGATGTCGGGCTCCAGATGGGCGTCGTCGAACGCCTGCGCCGGGGACGGCTCGCGACCGCGCAGGCGCTCGGCGGCGTCGTCGGCCAGCCCCTCGAACCTGATGCGCTGCTTGCGCCGCGCCATGTCGAGGAACAGGTTGGTCGTGATCCGGTGCAGCCAGCCCTCGAAGGTGCCGGGGGTGTAGCTCGACAGCGACCTGAAAACCCGGACGAAGACCTCTTGGGTCAGGTCTTCCGCATCGTGGACGTTGCCGGTCAGCCGGTATGCCAGCCGATACACGCGTGCGGAGTGGGTCCGCACCACTTCCTCCCAGGTGGGAGGTGTCCAGTCAGACGACACGGGAGTATCGGTCTGGTGGTCGCTTTCGTCCACCAGAACTCCTCTCTCTGGGACCACCGCTACCGCCATAGTGCCTGGTTTCGTCCCTTCGTGCGCACTGCCTGCCCTCCGGACCGGCAAAGCCCGTTTAAACCTGCAACGCCGTGGGACCCTCCTGAGTTCCCGTCATGGCGTGTCTCCCCTAGGCTGCGATCGGTGCCAATCTCGCGGACCAATCGCACGAAAGTGGGGGGAGGAGGCCGATGACCACTCCGGTGGAGGCCACTCTGGCCTATGCGGAGCAGTTCCATCACGAGGATGAGATCCTGCACGCGGCGCGGCAGCGCGGGCTGGAGATGGGTGCCGTACCCCTCCTTCCCGGCGGCGGTGCGGCTCTGTGTTTCCTGGCCACCGTCGTCAACGCCAAGGCCGTGGTCGAGATCGGCACGGGCTGCGGCGTCTCGGGGCTGTGGCTGCTGCGCGGCATGCGTTCCGACGGCACGCTGACGAGCGTCGACGTCGAGCCCGAGCACCAGAGGCTGGCCAGACAGGCGTTCGCGGAGGCCGGGTTCTCCGGCGGGCGGGTGCGGCTCATCTCGGGCCGGGCGCTCGACGTGCTGCCGCGGCTGTCCGACGGCGGCTACGACATGGTGTTCGCCGACGGCGCCAAGCATGAATACGCCGACTATCTGGCCGAGGCCGTCCGCCTGCTGCGCGTGGGCGGCATCGTGGCCTTCGACAACATGCTCTGGCACAACCGCGTGGCCGACCCCGCGCAACGCGACACCGACACGGTGGCGCTGCGCGAGGTGGGCAAGCTGGTGCAGTCGGACGAACGGCTGCGCTCGGTGCTCATGCCGCTGGGCGACGGCCTGCTCGCCGCCGTCAAGATCAGCTCTTAGTGAGCCACTCCAGCAGCACGCGTACGCCGAAGCCCGTGGCGCCCTTACTCAGGGTGCCCTCGTCGAGGGTGCTGCGCCCGACCCCGGCGATGTCGAGGTGCGCCCACGGCCGCTTGCCCGCGAACTCCCGCAGGAACAACGCCGCCGTGATCGACCCCGCCCCGAACGTGGACCCGGCCTCGACATTGGCCAGGTCGGCGATCGGCGACTCCAGCGCGGGCGCGTAGTCGTCGATCAGCGGCATCCGCCACAGCCGGTCGCCGGCGGACTCACCCGCCTCGACGAGCTGCCCGGCCAGCGCGTCGTCGGAGGAGTAGACGGCGCCGACGCTGCGGCCGAGCGCGACCGTGATCGCCCCGGTGAGCGTGGCGACGTCGACGACCGCGTCGGGGTCGAGGACGGCGTCGGCGTAGGCCAGCGCGTCGGCCAGCACGAGCCGCCCCTCGGCGTCGGTGTTGAGCACCTCGACCGTGCGCCCGCCGTAGTGCCTGATGACGTCGCTGGGCCGCTGGGCCGTGCCCGAGGGCATGTTCTCGGCGGAGGCCACCAGCCCGGTCACGCGTACGGGGGCCTTCAGCGCGGCCAGCGCCCCCAGCACGGCGATCACGACCGCGCCGCCCGCCATGTCGGTCTTCTGGAACTTCATGTTGTCGGTCGGCTTGAGCGACAACCCGCCCGAGTCGAACGTGATGCCCTTGCCCACCAGCACCACGTGCCGCTCGACCGGCTCGGCGGGCGTGTAGGAGAGCTTGATGAGCCTGGGCGGGCTGGCCGAGCCCTGCCCGACGGCGAGGATGCCGCCGAAGCCGTCGGCCTGCAGCCGCTCCTCGTCCCAGACCTCGACCGGCACGCCGACCTCGGCGGCCCGCTCGGCCAGCCAGGCCGGGTCCTTGACCGAGGAGGGCGTGTTGGACAGGTCGCGGGCGAGCGCCACCGCCTGCGCCACGGTCTGCGCCCGTCGCACCCGCTCCGCGTCGCCCCCGGCGAAGGCCAGGGACCGCACCGGCTTCCGCCCCGCATCGCCGATCCTGAACGTGTACGCCGCCAGCAGCGCCGCCTCGGCGAACGCCTCCAGGTCGCCCTCGGGCGGCACCACGGTCAGCGTCTCCTGGCCCTTGGCCCTCCGGGTGAGCGCGGCCCCGGCCGTGCGCAGCGCGCGGGGCGAGCCGTCGCCCACCCCGTACAGCAGGACCCGGCCCACCCCGCCGGCCCGTGCCACCGCGACCTCGACGATCTCCCCGGCCGCGCCCTTGGCCTCGTAGTGTGCCAGCAGGTCGGACACCGGCAGGTGCAGCTCGACCGCGGGGTTGAGGTCGGAGCCGTAGGGGACGGCCAGCAGCGTGGCATCGTCGGGAACCTCGGCGACCACCGACGCAGTGGTCTCAATGGGCACGGGACATCTCCTCAAACATCAGCGACCCTGGCGCCGGACTTACGCCAGGGTCGTGGAACCAAGCTCGTCTCGGGAACGCTCAGCCGACGACGTTCTTCAACGCCTCGCCGAGCGCCTTTGCCTCGTCGGCGGAGATCTCCACGACGAGCCGGCCGCCACCCTCGAGGGGAACCCGCATGACAATGCCGCGCCCTTCCTTGGTGACCTCCAGCGGACCATCGCCGGTCCGCGGCTTCATCGCCGCCATGCGTGCATCCCTTCCTGCCTTGGGCTCCCGCGGCCCGCGATTTCCGACCTCCCGAGGGGGTGGTCGGCGCATTCACGTCTTCTGTGATGTCCTATTCTCCCGCATCGAGAGCCCTCATGGGTAACGATCTCCTCCCAGAATGCGTTGTAGCGGCGTGCGATGACGTCCAAACTGGACTCCGTGCACGCTCGCGCCGCTCTGTTCGATCTCTACGGAGACCACCTGCGTTCGCGGGGTGGCCAGGCGTCCGTCGCCGCGCTCGTCCGGCTGATGAAACCCCTGGAAATCGCCGCTCCGGCAGTCCGTACGGCGGTGTCCCGCATGGTGCGGCAGGGATGGCTGCATCCGCTGAGGCTGCCCCAGGGAGCCGGCTACGGACTGACCGCGAAATGCGTCAGGCGGCTGGACGAGGCGGCCTTGAGAATTTACCGAGCCGGGACGCTGACCTGGCACGGCCGCTGGCACCTGATCGTCTTCGAGCCCGTCAGAGATCGGCCGCGCCGCGAGCGGCTGCGGGCCGACCTGACGTTCCTCGGCTACGCGTCGCTGTCGGAGAGCACCTGGATCGGCCCCCGCTCGTCCATCGAGCTGGACAACCTGCTCGAAAGCGAGGAGGTGCGGGCCGACCGGTTCGACGCGGCGCTGGAGGGCGACCCGCGCGAGCTGGTCGCCAGGGCCTGGGATCTGGCCGCCATCGGCGAGGCGTACGCGCTCTGGCACGCCGAGGCTGTCACGCTGATCAGCACGCTGCCCGAGGGGGCCCCGCCCGACCAGGTGTTCGCCACGCGGAGCCGGCTCGTGCACGGCTGGCGCAACTTCCTGTTCCGCGACCCCGGCCTGCCGCCCGAGCTGCTGCCGGCGGGCTGGCCGGGCGAGCAGGCCAGAGCCTATTTCGAGCAGGAGGCCGCCCGGTTGCTCCCCGCAGCCGCGGCATTTGTCGACAGGGAGTTGATTTGATTCGCTATGACGTGGCCGACGCCGTCGCCACCATCACGCTCGACCGTCCCGACGCGATGAACTCGCTGACCGCCGAGGTCAAGGAGGCCCTGCTCGGCGCGCTGCGCCGGGCGGCGAGCGACCGCGCGGTCAGGGCGGTGCTGCTCACCGGCTCGGGCCGGGCCTTCAGCGCGGGCCAGGACCTGCGCGAGCACGCCGACAACCTGGAGGCGGGCCGCGGGCTGGCCAACACCGTGCGCGAGCACTACAACCCCATCGTGGAGCTGATCTCCACCATGGCCAAGCCGGTGGTTGCCGCGGTCAACGGCGTGGCCGCGGGCGCGGGAGCGTCGCTGGCCTTCGCCTGCGACCTGCGGGTGGCCTCGGAGCGGGCCAAGTTCGCGCTGGCGTTCGCGGGCATCGGCCTGGCGCCCGACTCCGGCGCGTCGTGGACGCTGCAGCGGCTGGTGGGCCGGGGCCGCGCCGCCGAGCTGATGCTGCTCGGCGAGCCGCTCGACGCGGCCCGCGCGCTGGAGCTGGGCCTGGTCACCCGCGTGGTGCCCGCCGACGACCTGCTGAAGACCGCCCACGAGCTGACCGTACGCCTGGCGCAGGGCCCCACCCTGGCCTACGCCGCCACGAAGCGGGCGCTGGCCTACGCCGCGACCCACTCGCTGCCCGACGCGCTGGCCCTGGAGGCCGACCTTCAGGACGAATGCGCCGCAACCCAAGACCACCAGAACGCGACCCGAGCCTTCCTCGCGAAAGAACCTCCGACATTCAACGCGGAGTAACCGATCCACCACGCGCGGATGCGCAAAGCTAGCGCCATGCGCTCATCCGACGCGACGCGTCCCCCCGCCCCGCACGACTTCGAGTCCCTGCGTGCGACGGCCCTCACCCTCCTGACCGGCGGCGAACTCGACGCCTCCGATCCGGTCTGCGCCCGGCCGCTGGCCACGCTGAGCGAGCGGGCCGGCGGTCGGCTGGCCCAGATGGTCCCCGGGCTGATCTGGCCGGATCTCCCGCTCGAAGGGCGCCCCGGCCACGTCACGAGCAGCTACGGCCGCCTGCGGATGATCGCCACCGCCTGGGCCACGCCGGGCACGGCCCAGCACGGTGACGACGCCGTGGCGGCGAAGGTGATCGACGCGCTCGACCTGCTCCACGAGCGGCACTACAACGAGCGGCTGAACGAGAGCGGCAACTGGTGGTTCTGGGAGATCGGCACGCCCGCCGAGCTGTCCCGCGCGTGCGTGCTGCTCGGCGACCGGCTCGACGTGGGCAGGCTGAAGGCGTACCTGGCGGCGATCGACCGGTTCTGCCCCGACGCCGACCGTCGCGCGTGGCGGCCCGAGGCCAGCGAGAGCGGGGCCAACCGGGCCGACAAGGCCGCCATCCTGGCCTTCCGCGGTGTGGCCGGGCGTGACGCCGACAAGCTCGTCCTGGCGCGTGACGGGCTGTCCGACGTACGCGACGGCGGGCGCAACAGCGTGTTCGGCTACGCCGAGTCGGGCGACGGTTTCTACCGCGACGGCTCGTTCATCCAGCACGGCACCGTCGCCTACACGGGCTCCTACGGCCTGTCCCTGCTCATCGCGGTGGCCGAGACCCTGGCGCTGCTGCACGGCTCGCCGTGGGAGATCACCGACCCGGGGCGGCGGGTGGTGCTGGACGCGGTCGAGCGCTCGTTCGCACCGTTCGTCCACGACGGGCTGCTGATGGACACCGTCAGGGGGCGGGCGGTCAGCCGGCAGGAGTTCTCCGACGGCGTGGCCGGGCACGGCCTGACCGGGGCGGTGCTGCTGCTGGCGCAGAGCGCGCCCGAGCCGTACCGGAGCAGGTTCAGAGAGCTGGCCAAGGGGTGGATCGAGCGCGGCGCGGCCCGGCCCTACCTGGAGCACGCGGACGTGCCGGAGACCCGGCGGGCGGTCGAGGTGCTGGACGACAAGACCGTCGAGGCGGCCCTCGGGCCCGTCGGGCACTTCGTGTTCCCCTCGATGGACCGGGTGGTGCACCGGCGGCCCGGCTGGTCGGTGGCGATCAGCATGTCGTCGCAGCGGGTCTCGGCGTACGAGGCGATCAACGGGGAGAACCGGCACGGCTGGTACACCGGTGACGGCATGACCTACGTCTACTCCGGCGACCCCGACCACTACGGACACGACTTCTGGCCGACGGTCGATCCGTACCGGCTGCCCGGCACCACCGTGGACACCCGCAGACGCGAGGATCTCGACTTCTCCGCCTACCGTCCGGCCAACGCGTGGGCGGGCGGGGTCGCGCTCGAAGGCCGCTACGGCGTGGCCGCAATGGAGCTGCGGGGCGACGGGGTGAGCCTGCGGGCCCGCAAGTCGTGGATGTGCCTCGACAACGCCGTGGTGGCGCTGGGCAGCGGCATCACGAGCCACGACGGCCGGACGGTCGAGACCGTGGTGGACAACCGGGCCACGGAGGCGCAGCCGTACGTGGGAGACGGGTGGGCGCACCTGCCCGGGGTGGGCGGCTACGTGTTCGAGGGGATCAGGATGCTCACGGACACGCGTACGGGCCGCTGGCGGGACATCAACACCGGGGACGACACCCAGGCCGCCTTCGAGCCCGTCTCGCGGCGTTACGTGACGTTCTGGCTCGACCACGGCACCGACCCCGCCGAGGACGCCTACACCTATGTGCTGCTGCCTGGCGCCTCGCGGGCGGGGACCCGGTCGTTCCGGGGGCGGCGTCCCGTACGGGTGCTGTCCAACACCGACCGGCTGCAGGCCGTGGAGGTGCGCCGGCTGTTCGGGGCCACGTTCTGGGCGGCGGGCAGCGCCGGGATCGTCAGCGCGGACGCGCCGTGCGTGGTCATGCTGCGCCGGGCCAGCGAGCGGGTCGTCCTGGCCGTGGCCGACCCGAGCAGGACCGTGGACGTCGTACGACTCACCCTCGACCGGGCCGCGCGCGGGGTGCGCAACGCCGACGACACGGTCTCGGTGCAGCTCGGCAAGAGGCCCGTCGTCACCGTCGCGCTCGGCGGGTCGCTGGGCCGCAGCCACAGCGTCGAGCTCACCGCGTACGAGCCGGACAACCCTCGATATGATCGTTGACCAGGCCGATCGCCTGCATCAGCGCGTAGACCGTGGTCGGGCCGACGAATCGGAAGCCGTGCTTCTTCAGCTCCTTGGCCAGCGCCTTCGAGCCGGGGGTCGTGGCGGGCACGTCGGCCATGGTCCTCGGCGCGGGCGCGTCGGGGTCGGCGTACCGCCACACCAGCTCTGAGAGGCCGCCGGGCAGGTCGAGCGCGGCCCTGGCGTTGGCCACGGCCGCCTCGATCTTGGCCCGGTTGCGGACGATGCCCGCGTCGCCGAGCAGCCGCTCGACGTCCTGCTCCGTGTACGCGGCCACCTTGGGGATGGAGAAGCCGTCGAAGGCGGCGCGGAAGTTCTCCCGCTTGCGCAGGATCGTCAGCCACGACAGACCCGACTGGAACGCCTCCAGCGACACGCGTTCGAAGACCTCGTCGTCGCCCTTGAGCGGGCGGCCCCACTCCTCGTCGTGGTAGGCGAGGTACATCGGGTCGGCCAGGCCCGCCCAGGCACACCGGGTCGGTTCGGTCGTGCGCGGCTCGGGCGGGGGCAGCACGGTCGGGATCGGGGCAGTCGGGGTGGGCTCGGTCACCGGCGCTCATCACCGTCCTTGCCCAGCGAGGCGCGCGCGCCCTCGTCGTCGGCCTCGCCCGTCCGGCGCGACTCACCGGTCTCGTGTGACTTGCCGGTCTCGTGCGGCCGATCCTCGGACGTGAACTCGTCCTCGGGTTTCGCCTCGGCGTCCTCGGGTTTCGCCTCGGTGGACGGCTCGCCGTCGCCCGGCTTCTCCTGGTCTTCCTCCGCCTTTTCCGCTGCTTCCGCTGCATCCTCCGCGGCGGGTGCGTCGTCGGCCGGGGAGACGCGCCACTCCGGCTCCTCCGGCACGCGCTGGAGCCCGGCGCCGTCACCCCAGGACACCGAGGCCCCGCTCGCCGACACCGGATCGCCGGACTCGGGCAGCTCGCGCGGCGCGGTCGGGGCCTGCGGCTCGTGCTCGGTGCGCGGCCCGGCCCCGGGCGCGGCGTAGACCTCCTGGCGCGCGTGCAGGCGGCTCGACAGCAGCTCGGAGACCCGCTGCTCCAGCACCGCGATGCGGGTGTCGCGGGCACTGATCGCACCGGCCGCGCGCCGCAGCGTCTCGTCGACGCTCTGCGTGTGGTAGCCCACCAGGCTGACCGGCAGTTGGAGCGCCATGAAGTCGACCGCCGTGAGCTGGGCCGCCTCTGGCAGGTCGAGCGGGGGCACGTCGGGCGGGAACTCGGTCAGCTCTCCGCCCCTGCCCAGGGAGACCAGGACCACGCAGGCCAGGATGGCGATGGCGGCGATGGCGAGTATGACCAGCACATTGGCATCGTACTCACACGGTGGACCTCATTTAGCGGTCCACCGCAAGTCGTGCATTTCGCGCTTACCCCCACACGACGCCCCTCGCGCAGGTCAGCCGGCGGCCTCGCCCAGCTCGGCCACGCTGGGGCGGACCGGCTGCGCCCGAGCTTCGAGATGGGCGAACGCCTCGTCCACGGTCGTGGTCCAGGAGATCGCGTCGAAGACGTCGGGACGGGTGAAGCCCTCGTCGTACATTCCCTCGACCAGCTTCTTCAGCGGCTCGTACAGGCCGAAGGGGTCGAGCAGCACCAGAGGGCGATCGTGGATGCCGAGCACTCGGGCCGTCCAGATCTCGAACAGCTCCTCCAGCGTGCCGATGCCGCCGGGCAGCACGAGGAACGCGTCGGAGCGGGCGTCCATGACGGCCTTGCGCTCGCGCATGCCGGCCGTGACGATCAGCTCGTCGGACTCCTCGTCGGCCACCTCCATGTCCACGAGCACCTGCGGGATCACGCCCACCGTACGACCGCCCGCGGCCCGCGCGGCCGAGGTGACGGCGCCCATGCACGAGACGGAGCCGCCGCCGCTCACCAGGGTGTGACCCCGCTTGGCCAGCTCGGCGCCCACGTGCTCGGCCAGCTCGATGTACTTGTGGTCGATGGTGAGGCTGGAGGCGCAGAAGACGCAGATGTTCACGTCGGACAAGCCTATTGGGGCTCGGCGGTCTGGACGGCGGCGGCCTCCAGCTCCTGCTGCTGGCGCCCCTTGGAGCGGGCCAGGTCGGCGTCGACGATGATGCGCACGGCCTCGTCGACGTCGTCGGTGATGGTGATCAGGTCGAGGTCCTGCGACGCGATCTTCCCGGTGCCCAGCAGCGTGCCCTTGATCCACTCCGTCAGCCCGCCCCAGAACTCCGAGCCCATCAGCACCACGGGGAAGGAGGTGACCTTGTGGGTCTGCACCAGCGTGAGCGCCTCGAACAGCTCGTCGAGCGTGCCGAAGCCGCCGGGCAGGGCGATGAAGCCGCAGGAGTACTTGACGAACATCGTCTTGCGCACGAAGAAGTAGCGGAACTCGATGCCGAGGTCCACGTACTCGTTCATGCTCTGCTCGAACGGCAGCTCGATGCCGAGCCCGACCGACACCGCGCCGTCGACCTCGGTCGCGCCCTTGTTGGCCGACTCCATGACGCCGGGCCCGCCGCCCGTGATCACGGCGTAGCCGGACTCGGCCAGCTTCCTGCCGAGCGCCTCGCCCATCGTGTAGTCGGAGGAGCCCGGCTTGGTGCGGGCCGAGCCGAAGACGGTGACCGCCGGCGGCAGCTCGGCGAGCTGGCCGAAGCCCTCCACGAACTCCGCCTGGATGCGCAGCACCCGCCACGGGTCCATGTGCACCCAGTCGGAGGGCCCCTGACGGGCCAGGAGGCGCTGGTCGTGGGTGGAGCTGGGGACGAGGTTGCCGCGGACGAACGCCTGGCCCTGGCGGCGTTCCCGACGATTTTGTGCCATGGGGATCACGCTAGTCCTTCTCATTAGCGACCGGGCCCGCGTCCGCGGCCCTGCTCGAAAGGGGCCCGTAGGGGATCCAGACTGCCCGCTGGGAGCGAAACCGCAGGTAGCGAGGACGGAACACCGGTCTTAAAAATCTTGGAAGAAGCAGGGAACCGAATTTCGACCCCCTCACGTCTAACCGACGAGGGTGCTGCTCGGGACTGAAAGTGGTCTTCCCCGCCAAATGGCCGGCGAGGAAGGCCACTTTCATATTGTGAGCCACTCCAGCATGGCCCGCTCACTCTCGACGATCTTCGAGCGCGACACGTACTCGCCCTGCTGGTGCGCGAGGTTCGGATCTCCCGGGCCGTAGTTGACGGCGGGGACGCCCAGCTCGGCGAAGCGGGCGACGTCGGTCCAGCCTAGTTTGGCGCGCGGGGTGCCGCCGACGGCCGCGGCGAAGGCCGCCGCCACCGGATGCGTCAGCCCCGGCCTGGCCGCCGGCGCGAGGTCCACGAAGCCGACCGCGAATCCGTCGAACACCTCGCGTACGTGCTCCTGCGCCGCCTCGACCGACAGATCGGGCGCGAAACGGTAGTTGACGGTCACCACGCACTCGTCGGGGATCACGTTGCCCGCCACGCCGCCCCGGACGCCGACCGCGTTCAGCCCTTCGTGGTATTCGAGCCCGTCGACCACCGGCCGGCGCGCCTCGTAGACGTTCAGCCGGGCCAGCACCGGCTCGATCCCGTGAATGGCGTTGACCCCGAACCACGACCTGGCGCTGTGCGCCCGCTTGCCGGTCACCGTGACCTCGGCGCGCAGCGTGCCCTGACAGCCGCCCTCGATCACGCCGTCGGTGGGCTCCATGAGCACCGCGAAGTCGGCCGCCAGCCAGCCGGGGTGGTCGCGGGCGACCCTGGTGAGGCCGTTGCGCTCGGCCTCGACCTCCTCGCAGTCGTAGAAGACGTACGTGACGTCTCTGCCGGGGGCGGGCACGGTGGCCGCCAGTTTGAGCGCGACCGCGACGCCGGCCTTCATGTCGGAGGTGCCGCAGCCGTACAGCAGGTCGCCCTCGACACGGCTGGGCAGGTTGGCGGCCACGGGGACGGTGTCGAGGTGCCCGGCGATCAGCACGCGCTCGGAGCGCCCCTGCTCGGTGCGGGCCACGACCGTCTCGCCCGACCGGGCCACCCGCAGGTGGGGCAGCGCCGTCAGCGCCCGCTCTACCTCGTCGGCCAGCGCCTTCTCCGCGCCGCTCACCGACTCGATGTCCACGATCGCGGCGGTCAGGTCGCGTACGTCCTGGGTCAGGTCGAGCATCAGGTGTTCACTCCGTGTTCGCGCAGCACGTCGTTGAGCGCCGCCTTGTCGTGTCGCCGCCCCGGCTCCAGCCGCTTGATCACCAGCACGCACGGCAGGCCGAACGTGCCGCCGGGGAACTCCTTCTGCCTGGTGCCGCTGACGGCCACGCACCAGGCGGGGACCCTGCCGCGGTCGAGTTCTTCGCCGGTCTCGGCGTCGATCACCGGGATCGACGCCGACAGGATCGTGCCCGCCCCGACGACCGCGCCCTCGCCGACCCGGGCGCCCTCGACGATCATGGCCCGGCTGCCGATCAGCGCGTCGTCCTCGATGACGACCGGTACGGCGGTGGGCGGCTCCAGCACCCCGCCGATGCCCACCCCGCCCGACAGGTGCACGTTCTTCCCGATCTGTGCGCAGGAACCGACCGTCGCCCAGGTGTCGACCATCGTGCCGGAGTCCACGTACGCGCCGATGTTCGTGAACGACGGCATCAGCACCACGCCGGGCGCCAGGTAGGAGCCCCAGCGCGCGATCGCCCCCGGCACCACCCGCACGCCCTCGAACGTGCTCTTCAGCGGATGCCTGTCGTGGTGGTGGAAGTCGCCCACCTGTGAGCGGGCCATGCCGAGCACCTTGAAGCTGAGCATGATGGCCCGCTTGGCGCGCTCGTCGACGACGACCTCGTCGCCCACCAGCCGCGCGGCTCGGGCCTCGCCCCTGTCGAGCAGATCGACCGCGCCGACCACGAGGTGACGTGCCTCCACGTCGGCCGGCGACAGCTCCGCGCGGCGCTCCCACAGCTCGTCCACCACGGTGGGTATCGGTGACGAGGTGCTCACGTGACTCATGGCCACGGAGCCTATCCGGCCCGGGTAGGTTCTTCAGGGTGCGCCTGCGCTTCTCACGTGGAGTCATCGCCATCGCGATCATCGTCGTCGTGCTCGCCGTGGGCGTCTCCTTCGGCCTTTACCAACTGCTGAAAAGGACGCCGCGGCTGGCCGGGGAGCCCGAGCCCTACTGCGTCGTCAACACGCCGGAGGGCGTGATCAACCTCATCCCCGAGCAGGCCCAGATCTCGGCCACCATCGCCGCCGTCGCGGCCCGCCGCAAGCTGCCCGAGCGGGCCGTGGTGATCGCGTACGCGACCGCGTTGCAGGAGTCGAAGATCCAGAACCTCGACTACGGCGACCGCGACTCCGTGGGCGTCTTCCAGCAGCGCGAGTCGCAGGGCTGGGGCACCAAGAAGCAGCTCATGGACCCCGTCTACGCCACCAACAAGTTCTTCGCCGCGCTGGTCAAGGTCAAGAACTACCGGAAGATCCCGCTGGCCGAGGCGGCGCAGGAGGTGCAGCGGTCGGCGGGCGGGTACGCGTACGCGCCGCACGAGACGCAGGCCAAGATCCTCGCGGCCGCCTTCACCGGGCGGGTGCCGCAGGCCGTCCAGTGCTGGTACCCCTCGGACAAGACCCCGGCGCCGCAGCCCCGCACCGCCGAGGCCCGCAAGCAGCTCGCGCGGGCGCTGGGCAGCGCGGCCATCACGACGAAGCGGCGGGGGTGGCTGGTGGCCGCCTGGTCGGTGGCCCACGCCGAGAAGTACGCCCTCACGCGGGTGGGCTACAGCGGGGCCACCTGGAGCAACGATCCGGAGGCCGACGGCTGGCAGGCGGGCGGCCAGGCCGGCGACCGCCAGGTCGAGCTCTCCTGACACGACGCCACGGCTGTCGGGCCGCGCCTTCAGGAGACGGGCTTCAGAAGGCGGGCGTCAGGCGGCGCGGCTTCAGGAGGCGCGGCGGACGATGGTGATGGAGCCGGGCGGCAGGGGCTGGGCGTAGGCGGCTGTCCATGAGCGGCCCTGGATGCGTTCGAAGGAGAGCAGGCGGCCGTCGGAGGCGCTGTAGTCGGCGAAGTCCAGCAGCCCCCGCTCGGGCAGGCCCGTGTCGCCCTCGCTGCGGAAGGCGGCGGTGCCCCGTTCGACGGGGAAGAACTCCATGCCCTCCATGATCAACATGCTCTTGGCCGGAACCATGCCCTCGGTGGGCACGTCCGTCCAGAGCCGGACCTCCAGGTGCGGCGGATCACCGGCCAGCACCTCGATCGAGAGCCACTGGTGCCGCCGCGAGCCGTCGCGCAGCAGGAACTCCGTCCACTGCCGCCCCTGCCACGAGACGTGCGTGGCGCCGAGCACGCGTGCGGGTGACCCGTGCACCTCGATCCGGTCGCCGACCTGGATCGTGCGCGGGTCGGCGTAGTCGGTGCCGACATCGCCGGGGACGCTCACCGGTGCCGCCAGCGGGGGCTCGACGGGAGCGACCTCAGCGGGCGGCGCGCTCGCGCGGCCCTTCCTGTCTTGCCGCATGGTGGCCCAGAAGGCCCCCAGCAGCAGCAGGACGGTGGCGATGCTCAGCCCGAGTACGACCATGGAGGTCATGCTCATCGATCAGCTCGCTCCACTCGCGGTCTGCCTCGGCAAAAGCACTTGTCAATTTGTCCGCGCCAAGCCGGTACGCCCGGCCACGTCGGGGGGATCCTACTGGAGCCGGAGCACCGCCGCACCGATCCGCTCGTCCGTGGCCGTGACGGCGACGCGGATGTGCTGCCCACCTGCCGATCCGTAGAATTCGCCGGGCGCGACCAAAATGCCGATTTCGGAGAGCTTGCTTACCTGATCCCAGGCGCTCTGCCCGTTGGAGGCCCAGAAGTACAGGCCGGCCGTCGAGTGGTCGATGCTCCACCCGGCCTTCTCCAGGGCGGGGCGCAGCGCGGCGCGGCGGGCGGCGTACCGCTCGCGCTGCCGGTCGGCGTGCTCGTCGTCGGAGAACGCGGCGGTCATCGCCGCCTGTACGGGCTGGGGCATGAGCATGCCCGCGTGCTTGCGGGTCTCCAGCAGCCGCTTGACCAGGACGGGATCTCCCGTCACGAACCCGGCGCGGTATCCGGCCAGGTTGGAGCGCTTGGAGAGCGAGTGGACGGCGAGCAGCCCCTCATGGGAGCCGCCGCAGACGTCGGGGTGCAGGATCGAGACCGGCCGCTCCTCCCAGCCGAGCTCGATATAGCACTCGTCGGAGGCCACCACCGCGCCGCGTTCGCGCGCCCAGGCCACAATCTTGCGCAGGTGTTCGGCGGGCAGCACGCGGCCCGTGGGGTTGCCCGGGGAGTTGACCCAGATGAGGTCGACGGGCTCGGGACCGAGCGCGAGCGTGCTGTCGGAGGCCGTGCCCGCCGCGCCGGCCAGCCGGGCGCCCACGTCGTACGTGGGGTAGGCCAGTTCGGGGAAGACCACGTGCCGCGCGCCCAGATAGGTGGGCAGCCAGGCGACGAACTCCTTGGAGCCGAGCAGCGGGAGCACCTGCTCCTGGTCGACCGTGACGCCGTGCCGCCGCCGCAGCCACCCGGCCGCGGCCTCGCGCAGCGGCCTGGTGCCATGGGTGAAGGGATAGCCGGGGCTGTCGGCCGCGCGTACGAGCGCGTCCTGGACGATCTGCGGCACGGGGTCGACGGGCGTGCCGATCGAGAGGTCGACGATCCCGTCGGGATGCGCGAGCGCACGCTCCTTGTACGGCTCCAGCCGATCCCAGGGGAAGTCAGGTAGCTTGTTCACGATTCTCCAGGGTGTTCGGCAGGGTGCGGGCGCACCGGGACACGGGAGCGCAGCGCGAACGGGGCGCATCCACCCGGATGCCCCCGCGCACGACGTGGACGAGACCCGTCAGTGGTCCTCTCCCTGCGGCGGCAGGGCGGCCACCACCGGGTGGTCCTTCTCTATCTTGCCGACCTTCGAGGCGCCCCCTGGCGAGCCGAGGTCTTCGAAGAAGTCCACGTTCGCCTTGTAGAAGTCCTTCCACTGCTCGGGAAGGTCGTCCTCGTAGAAGATCGCCTCGACGGGGCACACAGGCTCGCACGCGCCGCAGTCCACACACTCGTCGGGGTGGATGTAAAGCATGCGCTCGCCCTCGTAGATGCAATCGACGGGGCACTCCTCGATGCACGCCTTGTCCAGGACGTCCACGCAAGGCTGCGCGATGACGTAGGTCACCTCGAGCTCCTTCTTCTCCGCACCATGACATGACTCTGACCGCGGTTTGCTACGCCCTAGTATTGCCGTGCTTGCCTACTGGCCGAAACGGAGGGTGGCAAACTCGTGGCCGCACGCCTCGTCATCGCCATCACAAGTCAGGACATAGGCGCACGGATCACTACCCGTAGGCGTGTCCCTGGCGGATTTCGCGATGTGGTGGGTGTGCTCGTGTCGTGGGCGGACGGCGTACTCGAAGTCCGCAAAAAGGATGGCACGGTGGTGGAAATTCCCGAAGAGACGCTGGTGGCCGCCAAGGTCGTTCCGGCCGCGCCTCCTCGACCTGGGCGAATGTAACGGTAAGTATTCACTGTGTGACTGTACGTACCTGCGCCGCCGCAGCAGCCATCCTCGCCAGCGCCGGATGCGGCGCGTCGTCCACCGACTCCAGCAACCCGCAGGCCAAGAACCTGCCGCCGGTGAACGTCCAGGGCGCCTCGATGAAGGCCGGTTTCGGCACCATGGAGCGCCTCGTCGACGCCGCCAAGCGCGAGGGCGAGCTCAACGTGATCGCCCTGCCCCGCGACTGGGTCAACTACGGCGAGATCATCGACACCTTCGCCGACAAGTACGACCTCAAGATCAACGAGCTGGAGCCCGGAGCGAGCAGCCGCCGGGAACTCGACGTCGCCGCGCAACTCAAGCCCGACGTCTTCGACCTGACCATGGACCAGGCCGTCTACGGGGCAGACCGCTTCGCCCCGTACAAGGTGCAGGGCTGGCAGGACCTGCCCGACCACGTCAAGGACCCGGCGGGCGCCTGGTACGCCGCCTACGGCGGCTACATGTCCATCGGGTACGACCCGCGCGAGGTCAAACCGCCCGCCTCCGTCGCCGACCTGCTCAATCCCGGCTACCGCGTCGCGCTCGACGGCGACCCGCTGCGCTCGGACTCGGCGTTCGGCGGCGTCATGGCGGCCTCCATGCACGCGGGAGTGCCGAAGCCTGAGCAGGGCGTGGCCCTGTTCGCCAAGCTCAAGCAGGCCGGGCGGCTCACCGTGCCGGCCAAGGCCAACGTGGTCGTGGCCTGGGACCACCTCAACGCCACCCGCAGCGCGAACCACTCCGACGCCTGGAAGGTGACGATCCCCCGCGACTCGGCGCTCGGCAGCTTCCACGTGCAGGCGATCAACAAGGCCGCCCCGCACCCGGCCGCGGCCCGGCTGTGGCAGGAGTTCCTGTTCTCCGACGAGGGCCAGAACCTGCTCCAGAAGGGGTTCGCCCGGCCGGCCCGCGGCGAGGCGATGCTCATGAAGGGCACGCTCGACGCCGAGCAGGCGGCGAAACTTCCGAAGGCGCCCGGTCCGCCGGTTCTGATGACGATTCCGCAGGCAGATGCGGCAAAGGCGTACTTGAAGAGCGAATGGATGAAGAGTGTGGGCTGAGCTAGATGTGACTTGATATGTCGTAGGGACGTTCAGGCTCTAAAGTGAACAGACAGCACGGCCACGGGGGCCCGATGTCTGATCGAATGTGAGCTGATCGTCTTGCGATATGACACGCCGAGTTTGGAGCGGTGGGACAGTCGCGCCTACGACAGCAGCTTCGGCTACGTCTCCACACAGGGCGCGCCACTGGTCGACCTGCTCGACCCGCGGCCGGGCGAGCGCGTCCTCGACCTCGGGTGCGGCACCGGGGTGCTGACCGCCCAGATCGCCTTCCACGGCGCGGACGTCCTCGGCATCGACGGCTCCGCCGCGATGATCGAGAAGGCGCTCGCCCAGTACCCGGGCGTCAACTTCATCATCGGCGACGGACACGACTTCACGGTGGTGGACCCGTACGACGCGGTCTTCTCCAACGCCGCGCTGCACTGGATGAGCCGCGACCCCGGCGCCGTGATCGCCAGCGTCCACGAGGCCCTCACGCCTGGCGGACGCTTCGTCGCGGAGATGGGCGGCGCGGGCAACTGCGCCGAGCTGACCGCCGCGATGCTGACCGCCTGGCGCGAGTACGGCCTGCGCGAGCCCGACCTGCCCTGGTACTTCCCGACGCCCGCCGAGTACGCCCGCCGCCTCGAGCAGGAGGGGTTCGTGGTCAGGCTGCTCGAATACTTCGACCGGCCGACGCCCCTTGACGAGTGCCCCGGCGGGGCCGCCGACTGGGTGCGCATGTTCGCCGCGCCGGTGCTCGAAGGGCTCCCGCCGGACATCGTCGAACCCCTGCTCAGGCGCGTCAACGAGCTGGCCGCGCCGGCGCTTCGCAGGGAGACTGTCTGGATGGCGGACTACGTGCGTCTACGCTTTGCCGCTGTTCGGCGTTGATGCGTCGTGCATGATGCGTAGGGCTATTTTGCCGGACTATGGTCTGTTCCGTGGGCGGCGAGATTATGGCTGCACCGCTGCGGCGGCGTGAGGGGCTGGTGAACGGAACGGGATGAACTTCTGCCTGAGCGACCTCGTACCACCGTTGAGGTGGAGCGACACGTCGACGATCACGCTACTCACCGGGCAGCCGGACCTGCCGGATGCGTGGTGGCGCAGTTTGCCCATGCCGCGGGTGCTGGCAGCGATCGGGCCCGAGTCACTGGGCGAGCTGCTGACGGAGATCGCCTTAGAGCACTGGCCCGCGGCGGCGGTGGGCGACGTCCTGCCGGCGCTGCACGTCCTGGACCCGGACGACGCCGACGAGCCCGCGGTCGCGATCGCGCTCGACCGGGCCGGATCGTGGGCCGGGCTGCTGGCGCTGACCAGCCGTGAGCTGATGGACCAGCCGTTCATCCAGGCTCGGCCGGTGCTCGGCACGCTGTTCTCGGCCGTCCTCGTCCGTCTCGACCGCCAGGGCGCGCAGAAGCCCGTCGTACGGGAGCCCGCCGCCGACGTCCAGGAAGGGCGCGCCGCCGCGGAGACCGGCGAGGAGCGCGAGGTCATCGCGGCCGGGGACGCTCCCGTGGTCGCGCCTGCCCCGGCTGACGAGGCCGCCGCGCATCGGGAGAGCGCCCCTCCGGTCGACGACCGCGGGGCGTCCGGTGAGGCCGCCGAGCTTGCCGAACTCGTCGAGGACGCCTCCGAGGCCGTCGCCGAGGCCGCCGAGGTCGCTGCCGAGGTCCGCGAGGGTGCGCCGGAGACCGCCGAGCGGGTCGCGGACGCCGACGCCGACGCCGGGCAGGTGCCCGAGGAGCGCGGCGAGACGCCAGAGTCGGAGCCCCAGCCCGTGCCTGAACCTCAGCCTGTGCTGGAACCTCAGCCCGTGCGTGAACCTCAGCCCGTGCCTGAAGCCCGGTCCGCGCTGCAGCACGAGTCCGCCGCCTCCGGCCCCGAGCAGGCGCGAGAGCCCGAGCACCCTCAAGAACCTGAGCATCCCCAGGAGCCGGAGCGGGCCCAGGAACCCGGCCAGGTTCCTGAGCCCGAGCACGTTCCTGAGCCGGAGGGCGTTCCCGAGGCTGAGGGTGTCGTGGAGGCTGAGGGAGTCGCGGACGGCGGCGAGGGTGAGCCTGCCCCCGAGCACGGCCCCCGGCCCGCCGACGAACCCACTGACGAACCCGCCGATGAGCCCGCGCCCGAGCCCGTCGCGGCGTCGGTCGACGAGTCCGCCTCCGAGGAGGACTCCGAGCCCGCTCCCCAGCCGTCGGCTCAGGAGCAGCCGCTCCCCGCGCTCATCGAGGCCGCGTTCGCCGGGCTCGACGACAAGAGCTGGGCCGTGGCGCAGAACCGGGTGTTCACCGACGAGCCCTCGGCGGTCGACCAGCTCGCCAAGCTGTTCGCCGTCCCCCCGGCCGAGATCGCGGCGACCGAGCACGCGTTGCGCTCCCGCCTGGACCAGTGGCTGGCCAGCGACGAGGCGGCCCCGTACCGGGCGCACCTGGACGAGCTGGTCAGGACGCTCGGCTCGGCCGCTCCCAAGGAGCAGCTCATCGGCGCGGCCGACTGGCACCAGGTGGAGATCCGCGCGCTGGAGGTCCCGGCCTGGCAGTTCGTGCTGACGACCCTGGCACCGCCGTCGCCGTCCTCAGGGCCCGCGATCTCGCCGCAGCCGGAGGCGCCGCCGCCGCCCCTGCCGAAGCGCAAGCCGCACCAGGAGCAGCCTCTCGCGGAGGCGGCGCAGCAGTCGGCGTTCGGCCCCGTCCAACTGCCGCCGCCCCCGGCGCCGGTGCCGCAGTTCCAGGCGTTCACGCCGACCGTCTCGCCCGAGGTGAACGGCGAGGAGCCCGAGGAGGCGGAGCAGGACAAGCCGTACCAGCCGCTGAAGGACGTCTCCCAGACCAAGCGCTGCTTCAGGCAGCCCGACGGCCGGTGGTGGCTGCGCATCGACGTGACGGCCGAGCAGCTCGCCGGGTCCGAGTGCGCGCTGCCGACGGGGTTCGCGACGTACCTGGGCCTGTCGCCGGGCGAGACCAGGACGGTCAGGAGCGCCGCGGGCGAGCTGAGCATGACCTGGCACGGCCGTCCGGTGCTCGAGTCGATCGAGCGCCTCCTCGTGGACGTGGGGGCCAGGGAGGGCGGCCACCTGTTCCTGACACTGTCGGACGAGGGCGTGCTGCGGGCCAGGCACCTCCCGGTCGCCGCGCAGGGAGCGGAGCAGATCACCAAGGCCCTGCGCCTGGTCGGGTACACGGCTCCGGGAGGCACCCGCGACCAGGCGGCCAGGGTGATCGCCACCAGGATCGGGATGCCGAGCCCCGTGGCCCTGCCGGACCTGCTCAACAGGCTCCGCGAACGCGGTGACCGCGATCTGCTCGAACTATTGGACTGAGCGCCGGTGCCGCGGCTCGCGATCGGCCCCGAGTTCCCGGGGGAGCTCAACGCACTGGCCCAGCCGGTGCGCAGGGACGCCGTGGTCGCGCTGCGCCGGTTCCTGCTGAACGTGGCCGGCGCCCCGCATCCCGAACGGGTCAGGGGCGCCAGGGACCCGCGGGTGGCGACCCTGCGCCTGGCCGACGGGCACCGCGGGGTGGTGGTGCGGCAGCGGGACGTGTACTGGCTGCGAAGGGTGCTGCCCGATCCCGAGGCGTGGTCGTACGCCCGCCGCCACCGCTACGGCGTCAACTCCGTGATCGGCGTGGTCGAGGAGTGGGACGCCGAGGCCCTGGAACGGGTGGAGCCCGCGTTGCGCAGGTCGGCCAGGGCGACGCGGCTGTTCGACGCGATCTGCGACGGCGACCTGCTCGGCCTGGGCCTGGACGTCCAGGCACTGCCGCTGTTCCGGCTGGTCACGACCGAGGCGGACGTGGCCGCGCTGGAACCGCTGCTGCCGCCCACCCAGTACGTCCCGCTGGCGGTGCTGGCCCGCGGCGGCTCGCTGTCGGAGGCGTGGCGGGAACTGGACGCCTGGCGGGCCTCCGACGGGGAGAGCGGTCCGATCGACCCCGAGAACCTGTACGCGGCGCTGCGGCGCAGCCCCGACCGTGCCGTGTTCGTGCCGGACAAGGTGACGCTGGACCGGGTGCTGAACGCGCCGGTCTGGTGCACGTTCCTGCACCCGCCGCAGCACCGGCTGGCCAGGGCCACGAGGTACGAGCACCCGGTGCTGGTCGTGGGCGGCGCGGGCACCGGCAAGACCGTGCTGGCCCTGCACAGGGCCGCCCACCTGGCGACCCGGGGCGCCGGGCCGGTGCTGCTGGTGACGTTCTCGCAGAGCCTGGTCGAGGAACTGTCGGCGAAGCTGGACCTGCTGATCGAGGACGGGGTGGCGCGCAAGCGGGTCGAGGTGGACAACGCCGAGCGCCTGGCCGTCCGGATCGTGGCCGGCGCGGAGGGCCGCCGTCCCGCGCTGGTGGGCCCGGGGGCGCGCTCGCTGGCCGAGCTGACGGACGACGCGCTCAGGCTGTTGTCGCTGGCGACCGGCGGCCTGCTCGACGACGTGGATCCGGGGCACAAGCCGTACCGTCACATGGTCGTGGACGAGGCGCAGGACGTCAGCCCGGCGCAGTGGCGGCTGCTGCGCGCGACGGTGCCGCGGGCGCGGGACGACCTGTTCATCGTCGGCGACCCGCACCAGCGCGTCACCGACACGCGGGTGACGCTCAGGTCGGTCGGCATTCCCGCCGCGCAGTACACGCTGAACCTGTCCCATCGGCTGCCGCAGGAGATGCTGTCGTTCGCCGTACGGCTGCGCGGCGGCGGCCCCTCCCTCGGCCTGGTCAAGGGCGTGACCGAGATGTACGACTTCACCGCGACGCACAACGGCCGACGCCCGATCGTCAAGGCGTACGACTCGCCGGAGGCGGAGCTGGCCGGGCTGCGCGGCACCGTGGACGCCTGGCTGGCCGACGGCGTCCCGCCGGGCGAGATCGCGGTCGGGGCCCGCAACCAGCGGCTGGTCCGCGACGCCAAGCGGGTGCTCGACGGCCTGGACGTGCGGGCGTCGACCTTTCAGCACCTCAAGGGGCACGAGTTCGAGCGGGTCGCGCTGATCGGCGTGGCCGAGGGCGTGGTGCCCGCGCCGCCGCCGGAGGATCAGCCCGGGGATCCCCCCGAAGATCCGTCCGAAGATCCGTACGCCAGGGCTCGTGCGCTGCAGCGCGAACGGAGCATACTGTTCGTCGCCTGCACCCGTGCCCGATCGATGCTCTATATCTCCCATTCCGGAAGAGGGAGCCCGTTTCTTCCCCTCTGATCACATAGTCTGAACTGCGGATATCTTCCCATTGCCGGTTGGACCTCAATGAACCTCAGCCTGAGTGACCTCGCGCCACCCCTGCGCTGGACCTCCCCTGGTCAGATCGCGCCGATCGTGGAGGAGCCCCAGTTGCCCGAGGCCTGGTGGCAAGCGATCCCCCTCGACCGCGCGTGTGCCGTCGTCGGCACGCAGACCGTGGCGGGCCGCCTGGCCGACCTGGCCGTGGCCTGCTGGGGGCACCTGATGCTCGGCGACATCCTGCCGCTGCTGCGCTTCTCCGACCCCGCCGAGGCCGAGCGCTCGCCGGAGACGCTGGGCAAGGACGTGGTGCAGAAGCTGTTCACCGGCGTGTTCGAACGGCTCCTTGAGCCCACGCCCGAGGCCATGCCCGCGCCGTCCAGGCCGGACAAGCCGCTGCCCGACCTGATCGACGAGCTGTTCGCGGCGCTGGACGACCGGCAGCGCGCCATCGCCCGCGACCGCCTCTACGCCACGCAGCGGGCCACGCTGGACGAGCTGGCGCAGCGCTTCTCCGTGACGCGGGAGCGCATCCGGCAGATCGAGCGCGACCTGCGCGAACAGGTGGAGGCGTGGCTCGGCAAGCCCGGCGCCGCCGCACTGGTGGCGCACGTGTCGTGGCTGCGCGGCCGGCTGGGCTCCGCCGTGCCGGCCGACGACCTGCAGACCGCCGTGCCGTGGCACCAGGCCGAGCTACGGTCGCTGGGGATCCCCGTCTGGCGGTTCGTGCGTACGCTGCTGACCGGGTACGAGCAGTCAGACGGCTGGCTCGTGGCGGGCGGGGCCGACGACCTGAGGGAGAAGACCCGCCAGCTCTTCACCGACGGCCCGCACCCGCTCGGCGAGGCCGTGACCATGGTGGCGCAGCTCGGCGTGCGCGAGGACGTGGCCGAGCGGTGGATCCTGGCCGTGCCCCAACTGCGCGTGCTGGGCCAGCACGTGGTGCCCTGGCCGCGCAGCGTCAACGAGAAGGCCGAGGCGGTGCTGGCCGTGGCCGGCGCCCCGCTGTCGCCCGAGGAGATCCAGGAGCGCATCGGCGAGGACTACAGCCTGGTCGGCATCCGCAACCAGCTCACCGCCGACGACCGCTTCCGCCGGGTCGACCGCAACAAGTACGGCCTGACCAGGTGGGGCGGCGACGAGTACCTCGGGATCAGGGAGATGATCGCCAGGGAGATCGAGCGGGCCGGCGGCGAGGCGTCGGTGAGCACCATCGTGGCGAACCTGACCTCCCGCTACGAGGTGAGCGAGAGCTCGGTGCGCGCCTACTCGGGCGGGCCCGGGTTCGAGCGGACGCAGCGGGGCTGGATCAGGGTGGCGGGCACGTCGCCGAGCGGGGAGGTGGAGCCGTACCAGCCGCGCAAGGACGTCTCGGAGACCCGGCGCAGCTTCCGCTCCCGCGACGGCCGCTGGTGGCACCGCGTGGACGTCAACGCCGAGCACCTGCGCGGCTCCGGCTCGCCGCTGCCGACGGGGTTCGCGGCGTACCTGGGGATGGCGCCGGGCGGGCAGCTCACCGCCTCCGCGCCGTCCGGCGACGTGGTGATCAGTTGGCACAACCAGCCCACCATGGGGTCGATCCGCAACGTGCTGGCCGAGTACAAGGCGAACGAGGGCGACCACATCTTCCTGACCGTGTCCGACGGCGGCGAGTTGCTGACCCGCCACCTGCCGGCCGCGCCGGTCGCGATGCCGCCGGTGAACCGGGCGCTCTACCTGCTCGGCTACACCGCCCCCGTCGGCTCGGAGATAGAGGGCCTGCGGCTGATCGGGGCCAGGATCGGCGTATCCGACATAGCCACCCGCGAGGAGATCCTCGGCAGGCTGCGCGAGCGCGGCGACCGCGACATCCTCGGTTTCCTGGGCGGATGACGCCGGGCTAAGCTCGGCAGATGGTGCGGATCCACGACACGCGGGCCCGGCAGGTCGAGGAGCTCGCCGCCGGACGGGCCGTGCGGATGTCCACGTGCGGGCCCGCGGTCCATCGCCGCGCGCACGTGGGCGACCTGCGCGACCACCTGTTGCCCGACCTGATCAGGCGGGTGCTGGAGAGCCGGCGGACGCGGGTCGTGGTCTGCCGGAACATCACCGACGTCGGCCGCCCTTCCGGCGCGGGCGAGATCCCGCCGAAGCTCGCGCGCCTTCACGAAGACGCGTTCAGCAGCGACGCCGCCGCGCTCAACCTGCGCCCGCCGGAGCACACGCCCCGGGCCAGTGAGACCGTCGACCTGACGATCGAGCTGATCGCCAAGCTGGTCGAGCGGGGGCACGCGTACGCGGTGCCCGACGGGCCGGTGTACTTCGACGCGCGCACGTTCCCGTCGTACGGCGAGATCTCCGGCGACCCCCACCCTGGCGAGGCGGCAGAGCCCGGCAGGCGCGGCCAGGCCGACTGGGCCCTGTGGCGGCCCGGCGCGGGCGAGCTGACCTGGGAGTCTCCGTGGGGGCGCGGCTCCCCCGGGTGGCACGCGCAGTGCTCGGCCATGTCGCTGCGCTTCCTCGGCCCGCGCTTCGAGCTGCACACCGGCGGGGTCGGCCTGCGCTTCCCGCACCACGAGGCCGAGCGGGCCCAGTCCGACGCGGTGGCCGGGCACGAGGTGGCGCGCCACTGGGTGCACGGTGAGCAGGTGCTGTTCGACGAGCGCGACTCGGGCGGCGTGGTGCCGCCGCTGTCCGACGTGGTGTCGGCCGGGCTCGACCCGCTGGCCGTGCGCCTGGCGTTCCTGGAGCACCGCTACCGGCAGCGGATGGACCTGACGTGGGACACCTTGCGGGCCGCCGACCGCACGCTGTGGCGGTGGCGTTCCCGGGTGGCCGAATGGGCCGAGTCGGTCAGCGCGCCGCTGTCGCAGGCCCACGTCGACCGGGTGGAGTCCGCCTTCGACGACGACCTCGACACCCCGGCGGCGCTGGCGATCCTGCGGGAGCTGGAGGACGACGGGTCGGTGGCGCCGGGGGCCAAGTTCGAGACGTTCCTGCACGTGGACCAGGTGCTGGCGCTCGACCTGTCCATCGAGATCGGGAAGGCGCGGGTGCTGCCTCCCGGGGCGTCGGAGCTGCTGGAGGCGCGGGCCCGGGCGCGGTCGGCCGAAGACTGGGCGGAGTCCGAGCGGTTGCGGGGCGAGCTGGCCGAGTTGGGGGTGCGGGTGTCCGACACCCCGGGCGGTCAGAGCTGGGCCTGACCCCGAGCGGGCGGGCGTCCGGAGGAGTGATCGTGAACTGCCAGACTTGATGTCCTGTTCGGCATGAAGGAGGTGGCGGTGAGGCCCTATGCGTGGATGCCGTGGCCGTTGCGGTGGTTCGCTCGGGTGTTGACCGTTCTTCTCGCACTGGTGCTGGTGCTGGCTGGGGTCCTCGTCTACACGGTGCGGCAGTCGTTCCCGCAGATGGACGGTTCGGTGCGGCTCCCCGGTTTGACCGGAAGTGTGGAGATTTATCGCGATAAATCAGGAATTCCGCACATCTACGCTGACAGCTCCGCGGACCTGTTCATGGCGCAGGGCTTCGTCCACGCCCAGGACCGCTTCTACGAGATGGACTTCCGCCGCCACATGACCGCCGGGCGCCTCTCGGAACTCTTCGGCGCCTCCACGCTCGACACCGACAAGGCCCTGCGGACCATGGGCTGGCGCAGGGTGGCCGAACAGGAGCTGCCCGAGCTGTCCCAGCAGACACAGGGCTACCTGGCCGCGTACGCCAAGGGCGTCAACGCCTGGCTCGACGCCAACCCGAACGCGTCCGACCGCAGCCTCGAATACTCCGTGCTGAAGCTCCAGGGCGGCGGCGGCCGGCCGGAGAAGTGGACCCCCATCGACTCCCTGGCCTGGCTGAAGGCCATGGCGTGGGACCTGCGCTCCAACGTCGAGGACGAGATCGACCGCGCACTCGCGCTGACCAAGCTGCCCAAGGAACGGGTCGATCAGCTCTACCCCGGCTACCCGTACGACCGGCACCTGCCGATCGTCAACGAGGGCACCGTCGGCCAGGGCGGTTTCGACCAGCGGGCCGAGCCGCGGACGCGCACCGGCCAGGCGCTCACCCAGGCCGCCAAGACGCTGGAGGCGGTGCCGAGCACGATGAGCACCGCCGACCGCGACGGCGTCGGGTCGAACTCGTGGGTGGTCTCCGGCGAGTACACCGCCAGCGGCAAGCCGCTGCTCGCCAACGACCCGCACCTGTCGGCGCAGATGCCGTCGGTCTGGTACCAGGCGGGGCTGCACTGCCGCGAGCTCACCCAGGAGTGCCCGTACGACGTGACCGGGTACACCTTCTCCGGCGTGCCCGGCGTGGTCATCGGGCACACGGACCGGATCTCGTGGGGCTTCACGAACCTGGCGCCCGACGTGGCCGACCTCTTCCTGGAGCAGGTGGACGACGACACGTACTTGTACAAGGGCGTGCGGATGCCGCTGGTGACCCGCAGGGAGCAGATCAAGGTCGCCGGGCGCGACCCGGTCACCATCACCGTCAAGAGCACCATCCACGGCCCGCTGATCAACGACGTGATCACGGACGCGCGGGCGAGCGGCGAGGCCAACGCCGTGGCGCTGCAGTGGACGGCGCTGACCCCCGGGCACACGGCCGACGCGATCTTCGCGTTGAACCGGGCGCGCGACTGGGGGGAGTTCAAGGCGGCCGCGGCGCTGTTCGAGGTGCCGTCCCAGAACCTCGTCTACGCCGACACGACCGGCAAGATCGCCTACCAGGCGCCGGGACGCGTACCCGTGCGGAAGAAGGGCGACGGCACCTGGCCCGTCCCCGGCTGGACCGGCGAGTACGACTGGAACACCGCCCCCATCCCGTACGACCGCCTCCCCTCGGTCGAGGACCCGGCCGACGGCTTCATCGTCACGGCCAACAACTCCGTCATCGACCCCAACCGCTACCAGCCCCTGCTGACCAAGGACTGGTCGTACGGCTACCGCTCCGAACGCATCAGAACCCTCATCCAAGAGGCGATCAAGAAGGGGCCCATCGACGCGCAGACCATGGCGCGCATCCAGCAGGACTCCTCCGACGGCTTCGCGGACACGCTGGTGCCGGCCCTGATGCGGGTCGACCTGGCGGGCCCCGCCGTGCAGGCCAGGGAGCTGCTCAAGTCGTGGGACCGTTCCCAGAGCCTCGACTCGGCCGCCGCGGCGTACTACAACGCGGTCTGGCGTCAGGTGCTCGTGCTGACGTTCAACGACGACCTCCCCGCGTCCGCCCGGCCCACCGGGGGCGACCGCTGGTACGAGGTGGTCAGGCGCCTGCTGGAGGCCCCCGATGACCCCTTCTGGGACGACACGACGACCGGCAACCGCAAGGAGACCCGCGACGACGTGCTCCGCCAGGCGATGGCGTCGGCGTACCAGGAGCTCGCCGACCGGCTCGGCGACGACGTCAAGGCGTGGCGCTGGGGCGATCTGCACCAGTTGGAGCTGGTCAACGAGTCGCTCGGTACCTCGGGCATCGCGCCGGTGGAGGCGCTGTTCAACCGCGGCCCGTTCGGCGTGACCGGGGGCAAGGACGCGGTGAACGCGACGAGTTGGAACGTTCAGAGGGGCTACGAGGTCACGGCCGTGCCGTCGATGCGGATGATCGTGGACCTGTCGGACCTGGACAAGTCCCGGTGGATCAACCTGACGGGAGCTTCGGGGCACGCGTTCCACGACAACTACTGGGACCAGGCGGAGGCGTGGGCGAGGGGCGACCTGTTGCCGATGTACTCCTCTCCCGCGGCGGTGCGCAAGGCCGCGACCCACACGCTCAAGCTGTCCCCCTGACGCGCAGGGCGCCTCGCGGTGGGCGTGTCGCCCAACAGGACGACCGACGGGCCGGGGTTTGACAGATCATCGTCAACCCCGCCTGCGAGCCCTCCGCCGCCACCACACCGCGTTGCGCGGGTACCCACCGTCGTCCAGCCCCGCCAGCCGCTCGAACACGTTGCACGAAGCCTGATCGCCACAGACGATCACCGAGGCCAGCATGGCCACGAGATAGAGCGGCACCATGGGCAGACCGGCGCACCAGGCCCACTGCGTGGCATGCCTGGCCTCGTGCCGCACAAGCTGTTCGCTGAGCGCGTTCCTCCTGGTCAGGACCACATTTCCGACCGTGAACGCGGCGGCCGCGGGGAAGCGGTGACGGTAGCCGAAGGCCAGGACGAGCCCGTCGGGGCCGGGCTGCCTGGACGCGCCGCCGGCGACCGCGATCAGCAGACCGAGCGGCGTAGAAAGATTGAAGTAGTTCGCCGCACGCCGGAACCGAAAGCGCGTGTCCATGCGTCTCAGTCTTGACCAATCTTGACAAGTCGGAATAATGATCCCCGTCCTGAAATCTCCCACAGAGCAGGATTATGAGATTCTCCATCCTGGGCGCGCTGCTCGGCACCGTCGCACTGGCAGGAGCCGGCGGAGTCGCGATCACCCAGACGTCAGCGACCGGTCCCCTACAACTCACTGACACCTCTCTCAATGCCCGAATGGCGTTAGCCGGCGACCCCTCGACGTCGCTGCCCGGCACGCCGCCGCCCACCCCGACCGCCACCGTGTCACCGACCCCGACCTCGACTCCCACCTCGACGGCGAGTCCCACGAACGGGGAGTACACCGCGGAGACGAAGGTGGTCAAGCGAAGAGGCGTCTCCTACCTGAACGTCTCGGTCGACTACGAGGGTGCGGCCCTCTTCAACGTCGAGCAGACGGTGTGCAAGAAGGCATCGTGCAAGACGGCGAGCATCGACCTCACCGTCATCAACGGTGACAGGAGCGCCACGGCCCGGCTGGGCTCGGGCACGTACAAGAAGCGCGGGCAGGCCGCCGTCAAGATGGCGCCGCTGCCGACCGTCACCGTACGCGAGACGGTCACGGTGACCGAGCCGGGCCCCACGGTCACCGTCACCGAGCCGGGGCCGACGGTCACGGAGACGTTCACCTGTCAGCCGTACGTCGAGCCGACGGACGCCGTTCCGCCGAGCGAGGAGCCCACGGGCACCGTCTCGCCGACGGAGACGACGTCACCGACCGGGAGCGTGACCCCGACCGTCACGGACACACCGACGCCGACACCGACGGACACCGAGACGGCGACGCCCACGCCGACGGACACCGCGACCGAGACCCCGACCCCCACCCCCACCGTGACTCCGACGGAAACCCCGACCCCCACCGTGTCGCCCACTGGGTCGCCCACTGACTCACCTACTGGGTCGCCCACGGTGAGCCCGACGGAGACGTCGACCGAGCCCCCGACCGAGATCCCGACCTGTCCGCCGCCGTCCGCGCCTCCGACGGAGCTTCCCACGGAGAGCCCAGTGCCGACCGACACGAGCGCCCCGACTGAGACCGGCGTCCCGACCGAGACCGCGACGGCCACACCGACGGAATCGGCCTCGGCCACCGCCCAGTGAGGCCGCCCAGAACGGCCGCGACGTAAGGCCGCGACCACCCACATGATCGAGCCAGGCGCCACGCGCCTGGCCCGACTCATGCCACCCCACCGCCCGCCGCCTTCGTCACGGCCAGACGCCGCGCCGCGCCGGGACTCGACAGAGCCAAGGCTCAACAGGCAGCCAGGACTTGACAAGCAGGTGACAAGCCGACCTCAGAGGGACTTGTAGGCGCCCTCGTGGTAGATGAGCGGCGCCGCCTCCGACGGCATGTCCAGCGCGCTCACCCCGCCCACCACGATCGAATGGTCGCCGCCGTCGTGCACCGCCGTCGTCTCGCACTCCACGGTCGCGATCGCCCCCTCGAACAACGCCACCCCCGTCTCCCCCCGGTAGTGCGCCCAGCGGGTGAACTGCCCGTTCATGGGCCGTCCACGGTGGGCGAAGAAGCGCGAGGCGTCCTCCATCGAGGCCGGTAACACCGAGACCCCCCACGTCCCGGCCTCCAGGACGGCGTCATGGAAGCGGGACACCTTCTCGGCACAGAACAGCACGAGCAGCGGTTCGAGGGAGACGGAGGTGAAGGAGTTGATCGTCATCGCGTGGTCGACGTCGCCCACCCTGGTCGTCACGATCGCGACTCCGGTGGCGAAGCGGCCGACGACCTTACGGTAGGTTCCAGGGTCCACGTGCCGCTCGATGGAATGCACCTAGCTACTTTATGACGCTAAGTCGGATTTTTCGGAGGGTACCCCCGCAAGAGCCATGAACCCCCTGATGACGAGGGCGAAAGCAGATAGGCCACGACCAGGCCCAGCAGTCCCCCGTACAGGTAGACGTAGCCCGGGGCGCCGGAGGCGATCACCAGGTCCCCCGAGCCCAGCTCCAGAGTGAACGGCATCGTCACCAGCAGCCACCCCAGAGCCGTCGCCATGACCCCGAGCCGCGCGCGCATCAGCTTGCCCGCCCCCAGGCACACCCCGAACAGCGCCAGCACCCACACGACCGCCGCGCCCGGTATCGGGCCGACGGGCCACTCGGGGTGCGTGAAGCCGCCCACGACCGCCATGACGACCCCCAGCACGAACAACATGCCGTACGCGGCCCCGCCCAGCGCCGATTCGGCCTGGTTGCGATGTTCCATGTCGAACGAGGTTAATGGATGCCGGAGAAGAGATCGTTCTCGCGGTTGTGCGGCTCGCCCAGTCCCCCGGCCTCGATGGGCGGACCGGGCACCGCGGGGCCGGGCACCCCGACGGCCAGGATGTAGTGCTCGACGCCGAGCACCTCTTGGCCGATGTTGTTCGACAGCGCGAACCAGGGGGGCTCCACGGTGATCTGGGTGGCGTGCGCGCGCATGGCCTCCACCTTGTTGCCGATCCAGGGGCGCGCGTCGATCTCTGTGGTGATGTCCGCGTCGGTGCTGCCGAACGGCATGTCCTCGACGTCCTCGACGTAGAACCCGCTGCCGGCCTCGCGCAGCACCTCGACCCCGCGGCGCATGACGGACCTGGCGACGGCCGTGTGGTAGAGCTTCGCGATCTGCCAGGGCTCGCCCTCGCCGAAGCCCGGTTTCGCGGCCAGCTCGAACGCTCTGCGCGAAACGCGGTGGGCCTGGATGTGGTCGGGGTGACCGTAGAAGCCGTTGTCGTCGTACGTGACGAGCACCTGCGGGCGTACCTCGCGGATGACCTTGACCAGCTCGCCCGCGGCCTCGTCGAGGTCGGCGCCCCAGAACGCCCTCGGGTGGTCGTTGGCGGCCACGCCCATCATGCCCGAGTCGCGCCAGCGGCCGGGCTCGCCGAGGAAGCGGTGGTCCTCGACGCCGAGCGCCTGGCAGGCGGCGGCCAGCTCGCCCACCCGGTACGGGCCGAGCGCGTCGTCCTGATCGGCGGCCAGATGCGCGAGATCGTTGGGGACGACCTCCCCCTCCTCGCCGAGCGTGCAGGTCACCAGCGTGACGTGGGCGCCCTCGGCGACGTATTTCGCCATGGTGGCGCCGGTGCCGATCGACTCGTCGTCCGGGTGGGCGTGCACGAGCAGGAGCCGTCGATCAGTCATGCCACGAGCGTAGCAATGGCAGGATTGAGGCCATGAGCGAGAGTTTCCCGCGTCTGTCCGCCAGGACCCGCCGTTTCACGCTGGGCGTGCCCAGAGGCTTCACGATCTCCCCCGACGGCGGCCGGGTGGTGTTCCTGCGGACGAAGACGGGCACCGACCCGGTGACCTGTCTGTGGGAGCTCGACACCGACACCCACGTGGAGCGCCTGGTCATCGACCCGCGCGCGCTCCACGGCGACGACGACGACGTGCCGCAGGAAGAGCGGGCCAGGCGCGAGCGCAGCCGGGAGGCGGCGGGCGGCGTGGTGGCGTACGCGACCGACGCCGACCTGACCAAGGCGTGTTTCGCGCTGTCCGGCGGGCTCTACGTGGCCGAGCTGGCGAGCGGGCAGTGGCGCAGGCTCGACACCCCGGGGGCGGTCATCGACCCCCGCCTGTCCCCTGACGGGCGGCATGTCGCCTATGTCACCGGGGGCGCCCTGCGCGTGCAAGACCTGGGCACGGGCCGCGACCGCGCGCTGGCCGAGCCCGAGTCGGAGACGGTGACGTACGGGCTGGCCGAGTTCATCGCCGCCGAGGAGATGGACCGGATGCGCGGCCACTGGTGGTCGCCGTCGAGCGACGCGCTCCTGGTCGAGCGCGCCGACGAGGCCCCCGTACAGGTCTGGCACATCGCCGACCCGGCCAACCCCGAGCGTCCCGCGACGGCCCAGCGCTATCCGGCCGCGGGCACGGCCAACGCGGTGACCGAGCTGTTCGTGCTGGGGCTCGACGGGTCGCGGGTGGCGGTGCCGTACGAGGAGGAATACCTCGCCACGGCGGCCTGGGACTCCCACGCGCTGTCCATCGTGACGCTGACCCGCGACCAGCGGACGATGCGGCTGTCCGAGATCGATCCGGCGACCGGCGCCGCCACCCTGGTGCGCGAGGACACCGACCCCGCCTGGGTCGACATCGTCGGCGGCGTGCCCGCGCACCTCGACGACGGCTCGCTGGTGTGGGTGGCCAACTCCGAGGGCGGGCACCGGCTGTTCGTGGGCGACCGCGCCGTCACGCCGCCGACGTTGCAGGTGCGGGCCGTGCTCGACGTCGATCACGACAGCGTGCTGTTCAGCGCGAGCGGCGATCCGACGGAGATACAGCTATGGACGTGGGACGGGCATTCGCTGCTGCCGGTCTCGACCCGTTCCGGGGTGTTCTCGGGGCGGATGTCGGGCGGCGTCGGCGTGCTGACCGAGCAGAGCATCGACGCCGAAGGCGTCTCCACCACGGTCGTACGCCGTGACGGCATGGCGGTCCCGATCCCGTCCTTCGCCGAGCGTCCCGGCCTTGAGCTGCGCGTGTCGCTGGGCCGCTCCGGCCGCCGCGAGCTGGCCACCGCCGTGGTGCTGCCCACGTGGCACGAGCCGGGGTCGCGCAAGCTGCCGGTGCTGATGGACCCGTACGGCGGGCCGCACGCGCAGCGGGTGCTCAACCGGCGGGGGGCGTTCCTGGAGAGCCAGTGGTTCGCCGAGCAGGGCTTCGCCGTCATCGTGGCCGACGGGCGCGGCACCCCGGGGCGGGGCACAGAGTTCGAACGCGCCGTGCTCAACGACCTGGCGACCCCGGCGCTCGAAGACCAGATCGACGCCCTGCACGGGGTGGCCGAGCAGTACGCCGACGACCTCGACCTGACACGGGTGGCCATCCGCGGCTGGTCGTTCGGCGGTTACCTGGCCGCGCTCGCGGTGCTGCGGCGTCCCGACGTGTTCCACGCCGCGGTGGCGGGCGCGCCGGTGACCGACTGGCGCCTGTACGACACCTGCTACACCGAGCGCTACCTGGGCGATCCCGAGAAGCAGCCCGAGGTCTACGAGAATTCCTCGCTGTTCGCGGACGCGGCCAAGCTGGAGCGCCCGCTGCTGCTGATCCACGGCCTGGCGGACGACAACGTGGTGGCCGCCCACACGCTGCGCCTCTCCTCCGCCCTGCTCGCCGCCGGACGTCCGCACAACGTGCTGCCGCTGTCGGGGGTGACGCACATGACGCCGCAGGAGGTGGTGGCGGAGAACCTGCTCCTGCTGCAGGTGGACTTCCTGAAGAAGTCCCTGGGCTGACCCGCCGTACGGCTTCTGGCAGCCGTACGGCTGGCGGCCGTACGTCTGTCGGCCGCGCGAGGGTCGGCGCTGGCCGTACGGCCGTCGGCCGCGCGCGGGCGCTCCGAACCACGCTCAGGGCGCCGTGCACAGGGCCCTGAGCACTGGCCCTGAGCACTGGCCCTGAGCACTGGCCCTGAGCACTGGGCCTTGAGCACGGGGCCCTCCAGCCAAAGATCCGACATTCTTGGCCCGGTTCCTCACACCGAAGCGCCACCATCCGAGCCATGTGCACGAGACCCTCCAACCCAGGGTCTGACAAACCTGGGTCCGACTCCCCACCCCCAAAGACCAAACCTCGGTCCGACGCGATCCGACCACCCGCTCCGGCATCGTCAACGCCATGCGGAAACCCCTGCCCCTCACCCCGAGCCAACCCCCCACCCCAAGCCGACCCCTCACCCCGAATCAGCCCCCCACCCCGAGCCGACCCCTCGCCCTGAGCCAGCCCCTGACTGTGCGCCAGCCTCTCGCACTCAGGCTGCCCCTCACCCTGGGCCGCCCCCTCGCTCTCCGGCTGTCCCTCGTCCTGGGCCTGCTCCTCACCACGGCCCTTCAGCCCTCGGCACCGGCGGCCGCCCAAAGCGCCGCCGCCCCACCGCCGTCCAGCCTCACCTGGCAGCCCTGCCCCGGCGACAAGATCGGCATGGCCTGCGCCGACCTCCAGGTCCCGGCCGACTGGCGCAAACCCGACGGCCGCAAGATCACCCTCAAGGTGGGCCGGCTCAAAGCCACCGGCACCTCGGAAGGCGCGGTCCTGGTCGCCTACGGTGGCCCGGGCGGCCCCGGCATCGCCATGACCCAGTCCCTGTCCGGCTGGTGGTCGAAGCTGCGCCAACGCATGGACATCGTCACGTGGGACACCCGCGGCTACGGCAGCGACCAGTTCCAGGGCCTCAGCACGGGTCTGCCCTGCACCTGGACCCGCGTCCCCATCGCCGACTTCCCGCGCGACATGGCTGACTTCGGCCGCCTGTCCGACACCAACCGCGGCTACGCCGAAGCCTGCCGCCTCAAGGATCCCGAGCTGTTCGCCAACATGAGCTCCGCCGACCACGCCCGAGACATGGAAGCGATCAGAACGGCCCTGGGCGACGCAGCACTCAACTACTACGGCGCCTCCTACGCGGGCTTCTACGGCCAGGCGTACGCGCGGCTCTATCCCGGCCGCGTCCGCACGATGGTGCTCGACGGCACGGCCAATCACAGCGCCGCCGACTGGTCAGGCGAGTCAGAGGCGATGGCGCGTACCAACGAAGAGTCCATCCGCCGCTTCTTCACCTGGTGCGCCTCCAACGGCTGCGCAGACGTACCCGGTCTCTGGCGCAAACTGATCGCCCGCGCAGACCGCACGCCCATCCCCACCAAGACGGAAAACGTCGCCTACCAGGCCGGCGACCTCCAGTCCTTCGCCCTGGGCATGGCCCGCCAGGGTGCCCCGGTCTGGCCCAAGCTGGCCGAGGCCATCCGCAAGGCGAGCAAGGGCGACGCCTCCGACTTCGTACCGGCCCGTGGTGCCCGCTACCCCGACCAGGCCACCCCTGTCACGGAGTGCACCGACTGGCCCCGCTTCGCCAACCTCAAGGAGATGACCGCCGCGCTCACCAGGCTCCGCAAGATCGCCCCCAACGTCGGTGCCGCCAACACCCTCGCCTCGGCGACGCTCAACTGCATCGGCTGGCCCGTACCGGTGACCAACCCTCCGTCCGCCCTCCCCAAGGGCCTGCCGCCCCTGCTCGGAGCGGGCGCGTGGGGTGAGTCGGACGCGGTCGAGCGCGTGCTGTCCCAGGTCCCGGGCAGCGCCGTCATCCGCCACAACGGCCCGGGCCACACCCTCTACGGCAGCAACCCGTGCGCCCGCGACCACATCAACGCCTACTTCACCGCCGCCACCCTCCCACCCAGGAAAACCCAGTGCTGACCTCGCCCTCACCCTCACCCTCACTCCGGGCGACACCCTCACCTTCACCTTGGCCCTGGGCAGCCCCCTCACCCTCACCCCGGCCCTCGCCCCCGCCCTCGCTCTCGCTCTCGCTCTCGACGCCAACCAAGCCGAGATCAGAGTCGAGCCCACACCAGGGCCAAGCTCCAGCATCAGAGCCAGTCCCCAACATCACAGCCAAGCCGACGTCAGGAGTGAGTCGTGGACGTGGTCGTGGTCGGGGTGCCGTGCCAGCTTCGCCAGAGCGCCGCGTACGAGCCCCCCTCCTCGACCAGTTCCTCATGCGCCCCCAACTCGCTGATCCGCCCGTCCTCCACCACGGCCACCCGGTCCGCGTCGTGGGCCGTGTAGAGCCGGTGCGCGATCGCGATCACCGTTCGTCCTTCCAGGACGGCGGCCAGCGACCGTTCCAGGTGCCGGGCGGCCCGTGGGTCGATGAGGGAGGTGGCCTCGTCCAGCACCAGGGTGTGGGGGTCAGCGAGGACCAGCCGGGCGAGCGCGAGTTGCTGCGCCTGGGCGGGCGAGATCACCTGCCCGCCCGAGCCGACCTCGGTCTCCAGTCCCGAGGGCAGCGCCTGCACCCAACCCAGCGCGTCCACCGCCTCCAGGGCTCTGCGAACGGCCGGGTCGGAGGCGTCGGGGCGGGCGATCAGCAGGTTGTCGCGGAGCGTGCCCTTGAACACGTGATGTTCCTGGGTGACGAGCGCGACGTGCCCGCGCAGGTCGTTCAGGGGCAGGTCGACCAACGGCACCCCGCCCACGGTGACCGACCCCGTACGCGGCCCGTGGATGCCTGCCAGCAGCCGCCCCAGCGTCGACTTCCCCGCCCCGGAGGGCCCGACCATGGCCAGCCGTTCGCCGGGCCGGAGGGTCAGCGACACACCGTGCAGCACGTCGCGTCCCTCCCGGTAGGCGTAGCGGACGTCGGACGCCTCCAGCAGCTCACCCGACGGCCGCGCGGATCCGCTCACCCGATCGTCCGGTACGTTGGCCACGCCCAGCAGCCGGGCCATCGAAGCGCCGCCTACCTGCAGCTCGTCGATCCACATGAGGAAGCGGTCAAGCGGGTCGATGAGCTGTTGCGCGTACAGCGTGGCGGTGGACACCTGGGCCAACGTCACCCACTCGTTGGTGTAGAACAGCCCGCCGACCAGCAGCGCCGCCACCACCGGAATCACGTAGCCCAGCTCGACGGCGGGATACCAGGTGGTACGAAGCCCCAGCGTGTAGCGCTCGGCCCCGAACGACCGTGCGATGTCCCGATCGGTACGGTCCCGCCGCCGGTCCTGCAACCCCAGCGCCTCCACGGCCCGGGCGCCCTCGACGGTCTCGGCCAGCCCTTCTGTCATGTCGGCGTAGGCGGCATTCTCGCGGAGGTAGCCGTCGCGCGCACGCCGCAGGTACCAGCGGGTGGAGATGTAGATCACCGGCCCGGCGGCCAGCATCGGCACCATGAGCAGCGGGCTGACCAGCAGCAGCGCGCCGATGGTGATCACGAAGGTGACCATGGCGATCAACGTCTCGGGCACGGCGTGCCGTACGGTGCGAGACAGCGCGTCCACGTCGCGGGACGTACGAGTGATGAGGTCACCCGACCCGGCCCGCTCGATGGTGGACAGGGGCAGGCCGAGCACCCGGTCCACGAAGTCCTCGCGCAGCTCGGCGAGCACCTTCTCGCCCAGTTTGGCCGAGGCCAGCACGGCATACCGCATCAGGACACCCTGCAGCAGCAGGAACGCCCCGATCGCGGCGGCCACGACGACGACGTTGACCTCAACGCCGTACTGGATGTTCTGCACCAGTTCGCCGAGCTGCCACGGCACGACCAGCCCTGCGACGGCGGCCAGGCCGTGCAGGAGAAGGGCGAGCGCAAGCCGACGCGGATACTTCAGCGTCAGACGGCGGGCATAGGCACGCACTTGTTTGCGGTCGGCGACCGGCAGGATCTCACGGGCCATCGGTTTCAGACTCCTCCGCCAAAGTGTCGGGGCCTGAGAACGAGCCCTCCCCCAACCAAACTGCCGCCGTCCCTCGAACGGACGCCAACCGCCCCCAGACTGTCGACGAAAGCCCCACCGCCCCATCCCACCTGGACACTGCCGAGCTTGGAAGGCCCAGCCACCAGACTCCGCAGGGGCACTGAGTCTCGTAAGGGCACCGAACTCCGCAGGAGCGCCAGGCTCCGTGAGGGCACCGAACTCGGCGGGGGTGTCGGGCTCTGCAGGAGCGCCAGGCTCTGTGGGGGTGTCGGCGTGAGCCGGAGGAGCCAGACTCTGTGGGGACACCGAACTCGGCGGGAGTATCGGGCTCCGTGGGAGCGCCAGGCACCGTGGGGGTGTCGGTATGAGCCCGAGAGCCGGACTCCATGGAGCGCCAAGCGCCGTAGGGGTATCGGCGTGAGCCGGAGAGCCGGACTCCGCGGGAGCGCCAGACTCCGCAGGGGTGTCGGCGTCAGCCGACGAGCCCGACTCCACGGAAGCACCAGACTTCGCAGGAGTGTCGGCATGAGCCGGAGAGTCGGATGATGCTGATGCCCCGGCTGCTGGATGTCGCGGGTCATGGGTCAGCCCTCCCCGCGCGTCACGGTTGCCGCGTATTCGGGGGATTCGTCAAGGAGCTGCCGGTGTGTCCCCTCGGCGAGCACACGCCCGTCCTCGACGTAGATCACGTGCTGGGCGCGATCCAGCACCAGCGGGCTGGTCGTACAGATCAGGGTGGTACGCCCCGCGCGGGCCGTGGCCAGCCGAGCGGCGATGCGGGCCTCGCTGTGGGCGTCGACGGCGCTGGTCGGCTCGACCAGGATGAGCACCTCCGGGTCGGTCAGCAGCGCCCTGGCCAGCCGCAGCCGCTGCTGCTGTCCGCCGGAGAACTCCCGCCCCGCCTCCGCCACCGTCGCGTCGAGCCCGTCGGGCAGTGCCTCGACGATGTCGGTGGCGCAGGCCGCCTGCAGCGCCTCGCCGATCTGCTCGCCGGTGGCCGTGCCCCGGACGTCGAGTTCGTCGCGGAGTCGGCCGTTGAACAGCCGGGCTCCGTTGTCGGCGACCAGAATGCGCGAGCGCGCCTCCTCAAGCGGCAGCGTACGCAGCTCCACCGCCCCGAACGTGACGTCACCGTCGGCGTAGCGACCGAGGCGGTCGGCGATGGCGATGGCGGCCTCGGGCGTGTCGGCGGCGACGGCGGTGAGCGCGCCGGGTTGGAGCGTGACACCGCTGTACGAGTCGCGCAAGACGCCGCCCTCGCTGCTCGCGTTGCCTCCGGTGATCTCGGGTTCGATGGACAGGATCCGGATCACCCGCCCGGCCGCCACGTGCCCCTTGGTGAGCTTGTCGGCGGCCTCGGTGAGCGTGCGCATAGGCCCGATGAGGAACACCGCGTACAGGTAGAACGCGACGAGTTGCCCTGTGGGGATCTCCCCCGCGACGGCGAACGAGGCGCCGATCCCGGTGACGATCGCGATGAGCAGACCCGGCAGCACGATCTGCGCGCCTTCGAGCACCGACTCGACGCCCGCGACGCGCACCCCGGCCAGGCGAACGCGCTGCGACTCCGTACGGTAGCGCCCGGCGAAGACCTGCTCACCGCCGATGCCGCGCAGCACCCGCAGCCCTGCCACGATGTCGGCGGATCGAGTGGACAGGTCACCGGTCAGCTCGCGATGCGCGTGCTGGCGCTTGTGCAACGGCTTCAGCAGCGGCCCGACGGCGACCGCCATGAGCGGCACCCCGAACAACACCAGCAGCCCGAGCGGCAGCGAGGTCGAGATGAGGATCACGGTCACGGTGACGATGGCCACGATGGAGCCGGTGCCGCGCAGCAGGATGTCCATGGAGCTGCCGATGTGGGCGATGTCGGAGTTGCCCACGCTGACGACCTCACCGGTCGAGAGCCGCTTGGGCAGCGTGGCCCCGAGCCTGGCGGCCTGCCTGGAGGTGAGCTGTACGGTGCGATAGGCGGCGGCCAGCCAGTTGTAGACGGCCATCCGGTGCCGCATGATCCCGGTGAACGCCTGTATCAGCCCGAGGCCGAGCAGGATCGCCGACCACAGCAGCAGCGCCTTGGTGTCCTTGGCGGTGACGGCCTCGATGCCCTGCCCGAGCACCGCCGGCATCAACGCCTGCACCAGCCACCACGCGATCGCGAAGCCGATGCCCACAAGCAGGGATGGCGCCTGCCGCCGCGCGTTCCACCACAGAAAACGCAACGGGCTGCGGATGTCGGGCACGCCGGGATCGGCCTCAGGAAGGGAGCGCATAACCTGTCAACCTTGACAAGGCACCCCCGGGCCCGGCAAACCATTTTCGCCGCCGCGCGACCACTCACCCCCACGAACGCGAACACCATCCACAAGCACCGCACACCCACACCCACACCCACACGAACGGCCGGCCCACACCCACGCAACCGCCCCCAACCACACCCACACGAACGCCCCGCCCACACCCACGCAACCGCCCCCAGCCACACCGCACGGACGCCCGCCACCCAGACCACGTGACCATCTCACACCCACCCCAAGTGACCACCCGACGCCCACACCACGTGAACGCCCCCCCACCCACACCACGTGAACGCCCCCACGCGACCGCTCCGGACCTTGACGACGTCCATGACCTCCCCCGCCGCCGTGACCTCCCTGCCGCCCTCGGATCCCCGACGCCCACCGAAACCGCCCGCGCGCTCCAAGCCGTGGCACCCTCCGGAACCTCTCCACCCCTCAAAAACCTGACGCCCTCCGGAATCCGGACGCACCTCAGTACCTGGGCGCCGCACCTCAATACCTGAGCGCACCTCAATACCTGAGCGCCCTCAGCACTTCTGCGCGCGACAGCACCTGAACGTCCCTCAATACGCGAACGTCCCTCAATACGTGGACGCACCGCAGCACGCAAACGTCTCTCAGCACGCGAACATCCTTCAGCGCGTGGACGGCACCGCAGCACGCGAACGTCCCCTAGCACGCGAACGTCCCTCGACACGCGAACGTCCCTCAGCGCGTGGACGGCACCGCAGCACGCGAACGTCCCCCAGCACGTGGACGCACCGCAGCACCTGGACGTCCCTTGGGATCCGCAGGCCCCTCAGGGCCGTGGCACACCCCGGACTCCGGACGTCCCCGTGCACCTTCGCGCCCCCGGCGCCTTTGCGAAGGCCAGAACGTTTACGCAGCACAGACATGCACCCTACGTAACTAAAGAGACACCATATGTGATGAAGTGAGGGTATGACCGCCGAGGACCTCCTGCTCAAAACCGGCCGCTTCCTGCGCCGGTCGGCCGACAGATCCACGAGCGGCGACCTCCACACCCTCTACCTGAAGGGCGGCACGGAAGGCGACGTCTACTACCGTGACAGGTGGAGCCACGACAAGGTGGTCAGGTCCACGCATGGGGTGAACTGCACGGGTTCGTGCTCGTGGAAGGTGTACGTCAAGGACGGCATCATCACGTGGGAGAGCCAGGAGACCGACTACCCGAGCGTGGGCCCCGACCGCCCCGAGTACGAGCCGCGCGGCTGCCCGCGCGGCGCCGCCTTCTCCTGGTACACCTACTCGCCGACCCGGATCCGCTATCCGTACGCCAGGGCTGTGCTGGTCGAGATGTACGTCGAGGCGAAGCGCCGCCTGGACGACGACCCGGTGGCCGCCTGGGCAGACATCACGACAAATCCGGAAAAGCGGGAAATCTACCAGCGCGCCCGAGGCCACGGCGGTCTCGTCCGCGTCGCGTGGGACCTGGCCACCGAGATGATCGCCGCCGCCCACGTCCACACCATCAAGACCTACGGCCCCGACCGGATCGCCGGGTTCTCCCCGGTCCCGGCCATGTCCATGGTCTCCCACGCCGTCGGGGCCAGGTTCGTCTCCCTCATCGGCGGCACCATGCTCTCCTTCTACGACTGGTACGCCGACCTCCCTGTCGCCTCCCCCCAGGTGTTCGGCGACCAGACCGACGTGCCGGAGTCGGCGGACTGGTGGGACGCGGCGTACCTGATGCTGTGGGGCTCCAACGTGCCCGTCACGCGCACCCCCGACGCCCACTGGATGGCCGAGGCCCGCTACCGCGGCCAGAAGGTCGTGGTGGTCTCCCCCGACTACAACGACGCGGCGAAGTTCGCCGACGAGTTCCTCGCGGTCCGGCCCGGCACCGACGGCGCCCTCGCCATGGCCATGGGGCACGTGCTGCTGAAGGAGTTCTTCGTCGAGCGGGAGACGCCGTACTTCGCCGACTACGTCAAGCGCTTCACCGACCTGCCGTTCCTGGTCACGCTGGAGGAGCGCGACGACGCGTACGTGCCCGGCCGCTTCCTGACGGCCGCCGACCTGGGCTCGCGGGAGGAGGCGGCCGGGTGGAAGACCGTGTTCATGGCGGAGTCGGGCGAGCCGGTGGTGCCGAACGGCTCGGTCGGCTTCCGCTGGACCGACTCCGGCGCGGGCCGCTGGAACCTGCGCCTCGACGCACCTCCGAAACTGACCCTGTACGGGGGCGAGACGGCGCAGGTGCTGCTCCCCCGCTTCGACGGCGGCCACTCGGCCCGGCGCGGCGTCCCCGTCCAGCGGGTCGCCGGTCACACGGTCACGACGGTCTACGACCTCCTCCTCGCCCAGTACGGTGTCCACCGGCCCCACCTCCCCGGCACCTGGCCGAGCGGCTACGACGACGCCGCGGAGCCGTACACACCGGCCTGGCAGGAGCCCATCACCGGCGTTTCGGCCGATCGGGCGGTGAAGATCGTCAGAGAGTTCGCCAAGACGGCGGAGGCCACCCGCGGGCGCTGCATGATCATCCTGGGGGCGGGCACGGCGCAGTGGTTCCACGGCGACACGATCTACCGCGCCTTCCTGTCGCTGCTGATCCTGACCGGCTGCCAGGGTCGCAACGGCGGCGGCTGGGCCCATTACGTGGGCCAGGAGAAGTGCCGCCCGCTGGCCGGGTGGGCCCTGCTGGCGGGCGCGCTCGACTGGTCGCGCCCGCCGCGCCAGGTGCCCGGCACCACGTTCTGGTACCTGCACACCGACCAGTGGCGCTACGACAACTTCGACGCCGGCGAGCTGACCAGCCCGCTCGCCCCTGACACGTTCCGCGGCAGGCACACCGCCGACCTGGTGACGGAGTCCGTACGCAACGGCTGGACGCCCATGTCACCGGCCTTCGACCGCAACCCCCTCGACCTGGGCGACGCCGACGACCCCATCGCCCACACCCGCTCCGAGCTGGAGGCGGGCCGGCTCAAGCACGCCGCGGAGAACCCCGACGACCCCCGCAACTGGCCCCGCGTGCTCACCCTCTGGCGCTCGAACCTGTTCGGCTCCTCCGCCAAGGGCAACGAGTACTTCCTGCACCACCTCCTGGGCGCCGACTCCAACCTGCCGAACCCCGACCCGCGCGCCCCGAAGGGCAAGCTGGACCTCCTCGTCACCCTCGACTTCCGGATGACCAGCTCCACGGTCTTCTCCGACGTCGTCCTGCCCGCCGCCACCTGGTACGAGAAGCACGACCTGTCCAGCACGGACATGCACCCGTTCGTGCACGCCTTCAACCCGGCCATCAACCCGCCGTGGGAGACGATGACCGACTTCGCCGCCTTCCACGCGATCGCCCGCGCCTTCAGCGCCCTGGCGAAGGAGCACCTGGGCGTGCGCAGGGACGTGGTGGCGCTCGCGCACCAGCACGACACGCCGGGCGAGCTGGCCGGCACCGGCCATCCGGAGCTGACGGTGGTGGAGCGCGACTACGGCGCGGTCGCGGAGAAGCTCGCCGCCCTCGGCCCGCTCACGGAGCGACTGGGCATCCCCGTCAAAGGCGTGACGTTCCGGCCGGACCAGGAGGTGACCTGGCTGGGCGAGCGCTGCGGCCTGGTGCCGCGCGGCGCCGCCAAGGGCCGTCCTGAGCTGGGCACCGAGGCCAAGGCGTGCGAGGCGATCCTGGCGCTGTCGGGCGTGAGCAACGGCCGCCTGGCCGCGCAGGGCTTCCGTCAGCTCGCCCAGCGCACGGGCGAGAGCTTCGACGGTCTGGCCGACCCGCACCACCGCATCCTGTTCAGCGACACCCAGGCCAGGCCGACCCAGGTGGCCGCCAGCCCGGAGTGGTCGGGCAAGGAGGCGCCCGACCGCCGCTACTCGCCGTTCACGATCAACGTGGAGCAGGGCAAGCCGTGGCACACGCTGACCGGGCGCATGCACTTCTTCCTCGACCACGAGTGGATGCACGAGTACGGCGAGGCCCTGCCGATCTACCGGCCCCCGCTGGACCTGGCCGCCCTGTACGGCGAGCGCGGCACCCTGCGTTACCTGACCCCGCACAGCAAGTGGTCGATCCACTCCGAGTACCAGGACAACCTCCTCATGCTCTCGCTCTCCCGGGGCGGCCCCACGGTCTGGATGTCCACCGAGGACGCCCGCGAGCTGGGCATCTCCGACAACGACTGGGTCGAGGCGGTCAACCGCAACGGCGTGGTCGTGGCCAGGGCGGTCGTCAGCCTCCGCATGCCGAAGGGCACGGTGTACGTGCACCACGCGCAAGACCGTCTCATCGACGTGCCCAAGTCGGAGGTGACCGGCCGCCGGGGCGGCATCCACAACGCACTGACCCGGGTGCTGATCAAGCCCACGCACCTGATCGGCGGCCACGCCCAGCTCTCGTACGGCTTCAACTACCTGGGCCCGACCGGCAACCAGCGCGACGAGATCACCACCATCCGGAGAAGGTCGCAGGAGGTGCGGTACTGATGAAGGTCATGGCCCAGATCGCCATGGTGATGAACCTCGACAAGTGCATCGGATGCCACACCTGCTCGGTCACCTGCAAGCAGACCTGGACCAACCGCCCCGGCGTCGAGTACGTCTGGTTCAACAACGTCGAGACCCGCCCCGGCCAGGGCTATCCCCGGCGCTACGAGGACCAGGAGCGCTGGCGGGGCGGCTGGGAGCTGACGGGCGGGGGCAGGCTCAGGCCGCGGGCCGGGGGACGCCTGCGCAGGCTGCTGAGCATCTTCGCCAACCCGCTCATGCCCTCCATCGACGACTACTACCAGCCCTGGACCTACGACTACGAGAACCTCACCACCGCCCCGCTCTCCGGCGACGTCCCGGTCGCGCCGCCCAGATCCGTGATCAGCAACGAGCCGATGAAGATCGACTGGAGCGCCAACTGGGACGACAACCTGGGCGGCGACCCCAGCCCCGACCCGGTGCTGGCGAAGGTGTCGGACGACGTCAAGCTGTCCTTCGAGCAGGCGTACATGTTCTACCTGCCGCGCATCTGCGAGCACTGCCTCAACCCGTCGTGCGTGGCCGCCTGCCCGTCCGGCGCCCTGTACAAGCGGGCCGAGGACGGCATCGTGCTGGTCGACCAGGACCGGTGCCGCGGGTGGCGGATGTGCGTGACGGGGTGCCCGTACAAGAAGGTGTACTTCAACCACAAGACCGGCAAGGCCGAGAAGTGCACGTTCTGCTACCCGCGGGTCGAGGTGGGGCTGCCGACGGTCTGCTCGGAGACGTGCGTGGGCCGCCTGCGCTACCTCGGCGTCCTGCTGTACGACGCCGACCGCGTCACCGAGGCCGCCTCCGTGCCGGACGAGCGCGACCTGTACGAGGCCCAGCTCGACCTCTTCGTCGACCCGCACAGCCTGGCCGCCGAGACCGCCGGGCTGCCCGCCGAGTGGCTGGAGGCCGCCCGCAGGTCCCCCGTCTACGACCTGATCAAGAGGTACCGGCTGGCGCTGCCCCTGCACCCGGAGTACCGCACGCTGCCCATGGTCTGGTACGTCCCGCCGCTGTCCCCGGTGGTGGACGCCCTGTCCACGACCGGCCACGACGGCGAGGACGCGGGCAACCTGTTCGCCGCCATCGACTCGCTGCGCATCCCCGTCGACTACCTGGCCGAGCTGTTCACCGCCGGCGACCCGGCGCCCGTGACCGCCGCGTTGCGCCGCCTGGCCGCGATGCGGTCGTTCATGCGGGCGGTCAACCTCGGCGAGCGGCCCGTCCCGCCGGAGACCGGCCCGCCGGAGGACGAGCTGCGCGCCATGTACCGGCTGCTGGCCCTGGCCAAGTACGACGAGCGCTACGTGATCCCGACCGCGTACGGCAACGTGCCCGGCGTCGTGGAGGAGGGCGGGTGCAGCCTCGACTACGACGGCGGGCCGGGCATGCAGGGCCCGTTCGGCGAGGGGTCAGGCCGGCCGGTACCGGTCTCGATCGAGAGCTTCCACGGCCTGAAGGAACGCCAGACCGGCGACGAGGTCACCCACGACCGGGTGAACCTCCTCAACTGGGACGGCCGCGGCACCCCCATCGGCCTGTTCCCCACGAAGAAGGGCAGATCATGAACAAGCCCGTCGTCTGGCAGGCCGCCGCCCACCTGCTCGCCTACCCCGACGAACGGTTCTGGCGCCGCCTGCCGCTCATCCGCGAGGCCGCCGAACCGCACTTCGGCACGTTCCTTGAGCTGGCGAGCGCACTCGGGCCCGCCGAGCTGGCACCGCACTACGTGGAGACGTTCGACCTGCAGCGGCGCTGCTGCCTGTACCTGACCTACTACGCCGACGGCGACACCCGCCGCCGCGGCGAGTCGCTGGCCAGGCTGAAGCTCCGCTACCGGGCGGCCGGCTGGGACCTGCTCGACGACGAACTGCCCGACTTCCTCCCGGTGATGCTGGAGTTCGCCGCGCTCGACCCGTCGGGCGCCGCGCTGATCGAGGAGCACCGGGTGGGCCTGGAGCTGCTGCTGACGGCCCTGGCCGAGCGCGACTCGCCGTACCGGCACGTGATCGGGACGGTGTGCGCGACGCTGCGGCCGATCACCGCCGCCGAGCGCGACAGGGCCGCCCGGCTGGCCGCCGGCGGGCCCCCGGCCGAGAGCGTGGGAGGCTACCGGTGATCTGGATCGAGAGCACGCTCTGGACGGTGACGCCGTACCTCACTCTGCTGATCTTCGTCGGCGGGCTGATCTGGCGCTACCGGTACGACAAGTTCGGCTGGACCACCCGCTCCTCCCAGCTCTACGAGAGCCCGCTGCTGCGCGCGGCCAGCCCGATGTTCCACTACGGCCTGTTGTTCGTGATCATCGGGCACGTGACCGGGCTGCTCGTCCCCATCCGCTGGACCCACGCCATCGGCATCTCGAACGCCGCCTACCACGCCAACGCGCTCGTCTGGGGCGGGCTGGCGGGGCTGGTCACGCTCGTGGCGCTGGGGCTGCTGATCTACCGCCGCCGCGTCAACGGGCCGGTGTTCCTGGCGACCACGCGCAATGACAAGGTGATGTACGCGGTGCTGGCCGCGGCGATCATCGCGGGCGTGGTGACGACGGTGGCGGGGTTCCTGCCCAGCGAGGTCAGCTACCGGACGACGGTCGCGCCCTGGTTCCGCGGCATCTTCGTGCTCCGGCCGGACACCGACGCGATGGCGCACGCGAGCGTGCTTTACAAGGTGCACACGATCACCGGGATGCTGCTGATCGCACTTTTCCCGTTCAGCCGCTTGGTGCATGCGCTTTCCGCACCGTTGGGCTATTTGTTCCGTCCTTACATCGTGTATCGGAGCCGGGCGGATGGCGCGCCAGGGGGTCCGGCAGGGGCCCGCGTACGCCAGAATCGACCCTTGTGAAGCACGGGTACACCAACAGCACGTTCGGCGACGGCGCCCTGGTCGTGAAGTGCTACCAGGGTCCCGAGGCGGCGTTCAGGCTGAGCACGGAGAGCAGATACCTGCGCCGGCTGCGTGGCCGCCTGCCGGTCCCCCGCGTCCACCAGATCACCGCCACGAGCCTGACCACCCGCTTCGTCGACGGCTCCCACGGCCAGGACCTCCTCGACGACGGGCGGGCGGTGGAGGTGCTGGCCGAGTGCGGGCGCATGCTGGCCCGCATCCACCGGCTGGGCATCGTGCACGGCGACTACGGCCCGCAGAACATGCTGTTCCACCCGGCCACGTTCGAGACGACCGCGATCCTCGACTGGGAGTGGGCCCACCCGGGGCGGCCGGTCGAGGACCTCGCCTGGCTGGAGTGGACCGTACGCAGCCACCACCCCGAGCACGTGCCGCTGCTGCCGCACTTCTTCGCCGCGTACGGCGAGCCCGTGCCCGGCTGGGCCGAGCGGCAGGCCGCCATGGTGGCCCGCTGCCGCGCCCTGCTCGACTTCTGCGCCCGCTGGGAGCCGGGCGGCGCGGGCGAGAAGCTCTGGCGCGAACGCCTCGACACCACCTCCGCCTGGACGGAGTGACCCGCACGCGGGCCGGACGCCCTTGACGAGTTCTGCCGGTGGCCTTTGCCTGAGCCGGGGCATGACTGGCCAGGTGATCCTCGTCCTCGGTGCCACCGGTTCCACCGGCCGTCGGGTGGCCGAGCTGCTGCGGGCCGGTGGCCGTCCCGTGCGCGCGGCCTCCAGGAGCGGCCGGACCAGGTTCGACTGGTCCGACCCCGCCACCTGGGAGGCGGCCGTGTCCGGCGCGAAGGCCCTCTACCTCATGGCGCCCGACGGGACGCCGGTCGATCCCGCGTTCGTGTCGCTGGCCGTGCGCGGCGGCGTCGAGCGCATCGTGCTGCTGTCGAGCGGGGCCATCGAGGCGATGGGCGACGAGCGCCTGCAGGCGGCCGAGTGCACGGTCCGCGGCAGCGGGGCCGCGTGGACGATCCTGCGGCCGAGCTGGTTCGACCAGAACTTCGACGAGGGCTTCTTCCAACCGGCCATCATGGCGGGCGAGCTGCTGGTGCCGGTCGGCGACGTGGGCCAGGGGTTCGTGGACGCCGGTGACATCGCGGCCGTCGCCGCCGCGGCCCTGACCTCGGACGGTCTCGAAGGGCGCTCGTACGAGCTGACGGGGCCGCGTTCGCTGCCGTTCGGCGAGGCCGTGGAGATCATCGGCCGGAGGATCGGGCGCGAGGTGCGTTACCTGGGCGGCGACGAGGACTACATCGCGGCCAACGGCTTCTCCGACGAGTCGATCCGGGCGGCCAAGGCGTTCGCCGCCCTGCGCGCGCTGGGCGACCAGCCGGTCTCGGAGGCGGTGCGCCGGGTGACGGGCCGCCCGCCGAAGTCGTTCGAGACGTACGTCGAGGAGGCCGCGGCCAGCGGCGCCTGGCGCTCGGAGAACCACCGCACCAGAAGATCATGACAGGGCCGGACGCAGCCGCCGCACCAGCGCGACCGCCTCGTCCAGCAGCCCCACTTCCCGTTCGCTGAGCGCGGGGTCGGCCGCCCGGCGGGCCCTGGCCTGGTCGAGCGGCTCGCCCAGGTCGAGATCGGTGCCGAGCGCCCCGAGCAGCGCGGCGAGCACCGACCCGGCCCCCTCCCCGAAGCCGAACTCCGGGTCCACGGCCGCCTGCGCGAGGATCACCGCCGAGAGGGCGCAGTCGAGCGCGGGCGGCCCCTCCCCCGCGTTGCTCCAGTCGATCACCATCGGTCCATCCGGCGTCAGCATCACGTTGTCCGGATGCAGGTCGAGGTGGAGGATCCGGTCGCGCGGATCGCCGGACTCCCTGGCCGGGATCGTGTGCAGCCGCCGCAGCAGCCGCGCGAGGACCTCGCCCGCCTCCTCGGGCGCGATCTCGCCGTCGACCAGGGCCCGGACCATGGTCGGCCCCGGCAGCCGCCGCATCACCAGGTCGGTGGCGGTGCTCTCCCCCGGGTAGACCTCGGGGACGGGATAGCCGTGCCCGGCCACGTACGCCATGACCGCCGTCTCCCGCCGGGCGTCGATCGCGACCCGGTAGCGGCGCAGCACGCGGCCGTCGCCGATCGCGTAGACGTCGGCGCTGCGCCCGGCCCCCAGCAACTCGCTCATGGCCCCCAGCCTAGGGCGCGGTGATCTGCTGGAGCTGGGCCAGCTCGGCCGCATGGGTACGGGACATCGCGCCCGCCAGCTCCCGCACCTCGGCCGCCCCGCCCGAGCCGCGCTCCCCGTTGGCGATCAGCACGAGCTGTTCCAGGTAGGACCGCGTCAGCTCCGTGAACCGCCGGTCGAAGGCGTCGTCCCGCAGCCCGGTCACCTGCTCCAGGTCCTGCGCCGTGGGCATGCCCGGCATGTCGTGCCCGGCGTGCGGGTTCTCCCCGCCGCCCCCGGCCCGTACGAGCAGGGTGCGCAGCCGTTCGCGTCCCGCCTCGTGCGCCTCGCCCAGCCGACCCGCCAGCTCGGCCAGCGACCGGCTGCCCGCCCGCTCGGACGCCAGCTCCAGCAGCGGCTGCGTACGCGTGTGCAGCGCCTCGGCGAGCTGCAGCCAGGCCACGTCGGTCGTGTTGAAAGGCGTGCCGGTCACCTGTGGGGAGGGCACGGGCTCCCGCGCGGCCGAGCACCCGATCGGGGCCAGGACCAGCGCCAACACCAGCACCAGACGCCGCAGCACGGTCACGACCTCCCAGGCGGGAGTCCGGGCGGGCGAACCCGCCCGGACACAGAAACAGGAACGGAACAGCAGACGGCTACGACGGACGTCCGTCGGCGCCGCACTTGATGATCGGACGGATGCAGTCACGCACCCGGCGCTCCATCTCCGCCGCCGGCCAGGCGTTGAAGAAGTCACCGTGCATCGTGAACCCGCCGCCCGACGCCAGCCGGAAGTGCGCGGGGTCACCGCTCACCGGATAGCGGATCACCTGCCGCAGCTTCGGCACCGGTACGGGATGCGTGCTGGGGCACTCGCCCGCCACCGGATAGGCCATGTGACTCTTGTGGTCGGCCGAGTCCAGATCGCGCCCGTTCCAGCACTGCGGGAAGTCCAGGTACGACTCCAGCATCGTCCCCGGCGGACAGTTGACGAAGTCCTTCGACGCCCCCACGTGCCCCGCGTGCAGGCACGACCATCGGGAGATCGTGGTGCTGTCCGGCCCGGTCGCCTTGGCGTTGCCCGCCACGATCCGCAGCCCCAGCGGCAGCGGCTGGGTCCTGGCGATGACGTCGTCACGGACGCCCTCGCCGAGGTAGTAGAACGTGACGATGGCCGGTTCCACGGGAGCGTCGTCCCGGTAGAGGGTCGGCACCCAGTACGACGACTTGTCCACGGCGGGGTTGCAGTTGGTGGCGCCGTTCAGCAGGTCGGAGAGCTGGGTGTGGGCGTTGGTGACACGGCTGCCGAAGAAGCTGTGCATGTGCGAGGCACCCGCCAGACCGGGGAAGACGATCGGGTCGTCGGGCAGCCGGTGGCTGAACGGGCAGTCGGCGAGGAACTCCGCGACCCGTACGGGCTCGGCCGTCGCCGGGCGCGGGGCCACGACGAACGTCGCGAGCAACACGGATAACAGGGCGAGCAGTCGTGAGATGAGCATGGCGGCTCCCTTCGTTCCTTTGGTGATCATTGGTAGACGCGTACGTAGTCGACGAGCATCCGGGACGGGAACGGCGTGGCGGCGTTCGGCGGCCCCGGCCAGTCACCGCCGACGGCGAGGTTGAGGATGATGTAGAACGGGTGGTCGAAGATCCACGGGCCCCGGGTCTGCTCGACCTGGTCCTTGCTGATGGTGAACACCGTCCGCCCGTCGAGCGTGTAGACGATGCCCTTGCTGTCCCAGTTGGCGGCCCAGACGTGGAAGTCGTCGGAGAAGTCGGCCCCGCTCGGCAGCGTGTAGGGCGACCCGACGCCCCCTCCGCCGTTGTAGGCGGGCGCGTGGACGGTCGAGTAGGACGTCTTCACGTCCTTGCCGAGGACCTCCATGATGTCGATCTCGCCGTTGTACGGCCACGGCCGCCCGGTCAGGAAGTCCGCGCCCATCATCCAGAACGCCGGCCACAGCCCGTTGCCCTTGGGCACCTTGATCCGGGCCTCGACCCGGCCGTAGGTGAAGTGGAACTTCGTGCCGGTGTTCATCCTGGCCGAGGTGTACTGGCAGGTGGTGCTGCCGGTCAGCGGGTCGGTCGGGCAGGCGGAGCCCGGTGTGGCCTGCTTGCGGGCCTCCATGACCAGGTGTCCCTGGCCGTCCATGGAGGCGTTGTCGTGGTTGGTGTAGTACTCCAGCTCGTTGTTCGGCCCCGTGCCCGGGTCCGCGCGCCACTTGGCGGCGTCGGGCTTGCTGCCTGACGGGCTGTTGAACTCGTCGCTCCACACCAGGGCCGGCGGGTTGGCGGGGTCCTTGGGCGGGGCCGGGGGGTCGGTGGGGTTGCCGCCGGTGCCGTACACCTGGAACTCCCACAGGCTGTAGCCGTAGGCGCCGGCGCGCTGGGTGCCGTACATGCGGACGTATCTGCCCGTGCCGGTCACGTTCAGCGTCTGCTTGAACCCGGTGCCGGTGGTCGTGGTGTAGACGGTCGTCCAGGCGCTCGCGTCGTTCGACACCTGGATCTGGAACGACCTGGCGTAGGCCGGGTCCCACTGCAGGACGACCTTGCTGATCTGCGCGGTCGCGCCCAGGTCCACGTAGATCCAGCCGGGGTCCACCCAGCCGGTGGTGGAGCTGGTGGCCCATCGGCTGGCCGGGTCGAGGTCGAACGCCCTGGCCGGGGTGCACTCCCAGCAGTTCACGTCGTGCTGGGAGGTGGAGGCCACGCCGGGCTTGTTGTACGACAGCAGCCGCTCGCCGGGGTCGGGGCCGGTGGAGCCCGTGGTCCCGTAGACCTTGAACTCCCAGAGGCTGTAGCCCCACTGGGTGGCCCGCGCGGTGCCGTGGACGCGTACGTAGCGGCCGCTGCCGGAGACGGTCAGAGTCTGGGCGCCGCCGGCGGCGGTGGTCGTCGAGTGGAGGGTGGTCCAGGCGCCGCCGTCGGCTGATACCTGCACCTGGAAGGCGGTGGCGTACGCGGCCTCCCAGCTCAGCTCGACCTGGCTGATGGACGCGGTGGCGCCCAGGTCGACCTGGATCCACTGGGGGTCGGCGAAGGCGCTGGACCAGCGGGTGCCCGCGTCGCCGTCCACGGCGGCGGAGGCGGGGAAGACGATGCTCTCGGTGGAGGAGGCGGTGACCGGCTTGCCCTGGGAGAGGAGGGGGTCGGCGGCGCCGGCGGGCAGCGCCGACATCAGCGACAGGGTGATCATGAGGGCGATGAGCGTCGCCAGGCGGCGCACGCCTGGGCTGCGGGGTGGACTCACGACGTCTCCGTCAAACTGGGGGGATGGTTCGAGGGAGCGCTCCCTGAATGGGAGGGTGCTCGCGTCTCTAATCCCTGTCAAGGTCCGCGTTAACCCCTTAGAAACCTCTCCGACGCATGAGAGAGCGCTCTCTCACTCGACTCCGCGAACCTGATGACACCCCGCGACCAGCCACGATCCACACCCCACTCGCGGACCGCCCGAGGACCCATCCCCGCCCTGAGAAACACACGAAAAAGGCACGTCTTGACTCGCCCCGCCCCGCACCCGCACCCTTGCGAGGGAGCGCTCTCTCGCCGGAAGGAGTGAGGTGGCACCCAAGAGCGAGGCGAACCGCCCGACCCTCGAAGCCGTGGCCGCCCGTGCCGGCGTCTCCAAGTCCAGCGTCTCCCGGGTGATCAACGGCGCCTCGACCGTGGCCCCGTCGATCCGCGAGGTGGTGCTGCGGGCGGTCAGGGAGCTGGGCTACGTCCCCCACGCCGCCGCCCGCCACCTGGCCACCCGCCGTACCGACGCCGTCGCCCTCGTCGTCTCCGACCCGCCCAAGGGCCTCGTCTCCGACGACCCGATGTTCTCGGCCGTGGTCCGCCAGGCCAGCAGGAAACTGGAGGCGGCCGGGAAGCAGGTGGTGCTCATGCTGGCGGGCTCGGAGGAGAGCCGGGCCCGCGTGTCCCAGTACGTCGCGGCCGGCCACGTCGACGGCGTCATGCTCGTCTCCATGCACGGCGCCGACTCCCTGCCCGCCACGCTGGCCCGCAAGGGCCTCCCTGTCGTCTCGCTGGGCCGTACGAACCCGGCCGTCCCCCACGCCGAGAACGACAACCCCGGCGGCGCCGCCCTGGCCGTCCACCACCTGCTCGGGCAGGGCAGGCGCCGGATCGCCACGATCACGGGCCCGCTGGACATGATCGCCTCACAGGAACGCCTCACCGCATACACCGACGTTATGCGCGACACCGGCCACCGCTCGATCGTCGCCCTCGGCGACTTCACCCGCGTCTCCGGCGCCGACGCCATGCGCCAGCTCCTCCAGGACGACCCCCGCCTCGACGCCGTCTTCGCCGCCAACGACCTCATGGCCATCGGCGCCCTGCGCACCCTGCGCGAATCGGGCCGCAGGGTGCCGGACGACGTCGCGGTGATCGGCTTCGACGACATCGAGGCCGCCCGCTACACCAGCCCGGCCCTGACCACGATCCACAGCCCGATGACCGACTGGGCCACCGCCACCGTGGACCTCCTCCTGGGCCTGTTCGACGGCGGCCCGGACGCCCCCGTCCTCCTCCCGGCCAACCTGGTCGTCCGCGAGTCGGCCTGACGGCCGCCTCCTGCGGCTGCTCCCCCGCGTGGACGCCCGGACCGGCGCCGCGCTACGGCAGAACCCCATATTCGATAAAATGAGTGGGAATTCCTCGCCTGGTGTCGCCACACTGATCACGAACCAGTGAGGAGATTTCTTTCATGCCGAACCAGCCCGCACCGAACCTGCTGTCGTGGGCCAGCGAGATCGACGAAGGCGCGATCCTGCAGGCCGCACGCACCGCCCGCCTGCCGTTCGTCTCCGGCCACGTCGCTCTCATGCCCGACGCGCACGTCGGCATCGGTGCGACGGTCGGCTCGGTCATCCCCACCGAAAACGCGATCATCCCCGCCGCCGTCGGCGTGGACATCGGTTGCGGCATGGTGGCCACGGAGACGACGCTCACGGCGGCGGACCTGCCCGACACGCTCGCCGCCCTGATGCCGATGGTGGAGCACCGCATCCCCGCCGGTGTCGGCAAGGGCCACGACGACCCGTCGATCGACCGTACGCTCAGTGACCTCGGTCTTCCCCACACCGACCTCAACCCGAAGCAGAGCAGGAAGGTGGCCGAGCAGTTCGGCACCCTCGGCTCCGGCAACCACTTCGTCGAGGTCTGCCTCGACGAGCGTGACCACGTCTGGACGGTCCTGCACTCGGGTTCGCGCGGCATCGGCAACCAACTCGCCCAGATGCACATCACGGGCGCGAAGAAGCTGATGAGGAAGCAGGCCGTCGGCCTGGAGGACCCGGACCTGGCGTACCTGGTCCAGAGCACGCCGGAGTTCACCGCGTACATCGAGGACATGCTGTGGGCCCAGCACTACGCCATGGCTTCGCGGGCACGGATGGACAAGGTCCTGATCAACGCGCTGTTCAGGGTCGTCGGCCAGGGGCAGCGGGTCCGCACCATCAACTGTCACCACAACTTCACCCAGCAGGAGACCCACTACGGCAAGTCCCTCTGGATCACCCGCAAGGGGGCCATCAAGGCCGACACCGGCGACGAAGGCGTGATCCCTGGCTCGATGGGCACCCGCTCGTACATCGTGCGGGGTCGCGGGAACCCGGAGTCGTACCACTCCTGCTCGCACGGTGCGGGCCGCCGTATGTCGCGTACCAAGGCGAAGCGGGAGCTGTCCGTGGCGTCCCTGTCCGCGGCGATGAGCGGTCGCACCTGGAACGCGGACCGGGCCGCGGCCCTGGTGGACGAGCATCCTGACGCGTACAAGCCGATCGACCAGGTGATGGCGGACCAGAAGGATCTCGTCGAGGTCCAGCACACGCTCCGCCAGATCTTCAACTACAAGGGTTGAGGCACAGGTGCGTCCCGCCTCGGGAGGGCGGGACACACCTCGGTCCGGCCGGATCGGTCGCTAGATCGGTCCGGCCGTGGAGCCGATCACCGCGAGTGTGACCTCGTGCAGCTTCTCCGCCGCCCCCGGGTCGAAGGACGGCAGGTCAAGGCCGATGGGCCGGTGCCGCATGAACGCGGTGAGCGGCTCGGCCGGCGGGTCGTCGATGCGGGCGACGATGGGCTTGATGCCCTCCTCCACCGGCACCCCGTACCGTTTCAGCGCCTCGACGTGCATCGCCGTCGCCGCGTCGTACTCACCGGCCACACTGGTCGACACCCCACCCGGATGGATCAGCACATACCGGGTACGGTCGCCGTGCCGCGCCGCGAAGGCCACGCCCAGCAGGTCGTTCGCCTTCCCGGCCTGGAACTGCGCCCTCATGCCGTCGTAGCGGTGCTCCAGCATGAGGTCGTCCCAGTGGATCCGCCCGTCCGGCTGGCCAGGCCCCGACACGTTCACGATCGTCCGTGGCCCGTTCAGCCCATGACTGAGCAGAAAGCGGCTCAGGTAGTCGAGCGCGAACGTGCCCTCCAGCCCTTCCTTCGTCACGAACCGATGCGTACGGAAGTAGCGCGCGCACAACACCAGCGCGTCCACCACCGGGAAGCGGGTGTTGACCTCGTCGATCACCCGCCGGTTCTCGCTGATCAGGGACAGGTCGGCCTGGATGAACGTCGTTCCTGGCAACGCCTTGGCCGGGTCGCGTCCCACGACGGCGACCGTGTCACCGCGCTCCAGGTAGGTCCGGGCGAGCGCCCTGCCCATCCCGTCGGTCCCGCCGCTGATCACCAGTGTTCTCGTCATACGAGTCCCCTCTCCTGCATGGATTTCGATGGTCACGCGAACTCCTGCTCGCGTACTGGCGGCTCCGGGGCGCGGGTCCTTCCCGGCAGGAGCGGGACGAGGGCCAGGACGAGCAGGTTGGAGCCGACACTCAGCCAGAACACCCCGCGCAGCCCGCTCATCGCGTCGGCCGAGGTCTGGACGACGAGCGCCACGAGGGCCACCCCGAGCGCCGCGCCGAGCTGGTTCAGCATGTAGAGCACCGAACTGCCCTGGGCCACCATGGGCCCGGGGAGCGTACGGTAGAGCGAGCCCATCGTCGGGGCGCTGAAGCAGCCGCTGCCCAGCCCGAACGTGAGCGCCGCCAGGGCCGGCCACACCTCAGGCGTGCCGGGCCCGATCCGGGTCAGGGCGAACACGCTGGCGACCGCCACGACCGCGCCCGCGGCGGCCAGGCCGCGCGCGCCGAGCCGGTCGGAGAGGCGTCCGGCCAGCGGCATGGCGATGGCGCCGCCGAGGCCGAGCGGGGCCATGAGCAGCCCGGCCGCCAGCACGCCGTGACCGTGCGCCTGCTGGTAGTACAGGGGCAGCGCGAACAGCCCGGCGAACAGCCCCATCCCGCCGAGCCCCATGATCGTGACGCTCGCGCTGAATCCCCGGTTGCGGAACAACCGCAGATCGATCAGCGGCGACGGCGTACGGGCGTGGACGGCGTACCCGACGAGCAGCGCGACCCCCAGGGCCAGCGGCAGCACCACCTGCCACGCGCCGAACGTCCCCTGCTCGCCGGTCTGCGACAGCGCCAGCACGACGGCCGCGAAGCCCGGCCCGAGCAGCGCCAGCCCGACCACGTCCAGCCGCGAGGGACGCTCCTCGACCGGCTCGTCGGCGGGGATCACCCGTAGCGCGAGCACCAGCGCGACGACACCGACGGCCACGCTGATCAGGAACATCGCCCGCCAGCTCATGGCGCCGAGGATCGCGCCGCCCGCGATCGGCCCGAGCACCGGCCCCAGCGACAGCACCACGCCCATCAGCCCCATCACCCGCCCGGCCCGGCGCGGCCCGGCGGCGCGGGCGAGCAGGATCAGCACGAGCGGGTCGAGCAGCCCCGCCCCGAGCCCCTGCACCACCCGGAACGCGATCAGGCTGCCCACGTCCCAGGCCAGCCCGGCGGCCAGCGACCCGGCCAGGAACAGCACCAGACCGGCCACCCACAGGCGCTTGCCGCCGTACCGGTCGACGGCCCAGGTGGTGAACGGGATGGTGGCGGTCACGGCCAGCAGGAAGCCGGTGGCGGTCCAGCCGATCGTGCTCAGCGACGTGTCGAAGAGCTCGGCCAGCGTGTCGGTGGCGACGGCCGCCATGGTGCTGTTGAGGATGCCCAGCAGCCCGCCGAGCAGGACCACGACGATCGTGCCCACCAGCCGCCGGTCCAAGCGGTCATCCGCATCTGAACTCATGGGTTCAACTTAATTATCCAACGCGTTCGCCGCAACCTCATCGTCCATACGATTGAACCCGTGGGTACAATCACAGGTATGACCACCACCAGGGGACGGATCGACAAGCGGCAGGCCATCCTGGAAGGCGCGTTCACCGTTTTCGCGCGGGAGGGCTACGCGCAGTCGTGCGTGCAGGACATCGCCCGGGAGGCGGGCGTGGCCAAGCCGACGGTCTACAACCACATGACCGACAAGGCCACCCTCTTCCGGCACGCCATCGAGGCCGCCGCGCAGGCCGTGCTCGACGAGCGCGTCGCCGCCCTGGAGCCGCTCGCCGCCCCCGGCGACGACCTGTCCGTGACGCTGGAGGAGGTCGCCGGGGCCCTGCTCCGCCTGCACACCGACGGGCGTTCGTGCGCGCTGCGGCGGCTGCTCTACTCGGAGGTCACCCACTTCCCCGACATCCTCGACATCGTCAGGGAGAGCGGCCCCGACCGGCTCACCAAGGCCCTGGCCGACCGGCTGGCCCGGCTCGCGCTCGCCGGCCGCGTCCACACCACCGATCCCGATCTGGCGGCCGAGCAGTTCCTCGGCCTCCTGCTCGGCCCCCTGGAGGCGCGCACACAGATGGGCACCCGCTCGCTGGACGACTCCGACCTGCGGGAGCTGGCCCGCGCCGCCACGCGGACGTTCGTACGGGCCTGGGCCGAGCAGCCCGCACGGTAACCAACACGCATGGCGAATTGTGGAGACAATACCTCTTGTCGATGATAGGCAAGGGATATAGTCTGCCGCGTGTGGTGGAACGAGACGACTACGCGACCATCCGCGATCGGATCATCAGGCTCTCCCACCTCCACGGCCTGCGCTGCGACTGGGCGGAGACGACCAGGCGGCAACGCTTCCTCCTGCTGTGGGACACCGAGGGCCGGGTCGTGGCCCGCGCGATCGTCCCGCTCTACCCCAAGGAGACCCCCCACCTGGTCGACTCTCTCGAACGAGGGCTGGCACACGTGTTCGGCGACGACTGGCTTTCGGCGACGACCGGCTGACCGTCCCCGCCGTACGACCGGCAGAAAGACTGACTGGAGCACCCCGATGACCGCAGACCGCGTCGACGTCCACGTCACCATGGCCGGCAACCTCTGGCTGGCGCAGGTGGACGGCGTGGCCGGCGGCATGTCCGCCCGTACGCTGAAGGAGCTGCACGGGGACGTCGCCGAGGGGCTCCCGTTCCTGTTCGCCGATCGCGGCCGGCCGCCGTCGCCGGTCTTCCACTACACGCTGCCCGGCCTGTCCGAGCAGGACCTCGACGACTTCGCCGCCCTCCAGCGCCAGGCCGCCGCCATCGCCGAGGACTACACGCGCACGCTGAAGAAGCGGGTCAAGCACATGCACGAGCTGGGGCTGTCCGACGGCGACATCGGCGAGCTGCTGGGGCTGACCAAGCAGCGCATCCAGCAGATCCGCACGAACGCCAACGACAAGGCCCGCCAGAGCGGGTGACGGCCCCTCCCGGCGGGCCACCGTTCGGATCAGTCGCCGGAGTACAGGCGGCGCAGATCCACCAACTCCACGTCGCGACGCCCGCGCGCCACCTCCACCAGCTCGCCGGTGAACCCCGCGCGCGAAGAAGACAGAATGATAGTTACAACTATGATAGTTGTAACTATCATTCTGCGCAGGTGAGCGCGCCTCTGTAGTTACAGCGGCGTAGTCACACGACCGTGGTTACCGGGCACAAGGGCGGCGGGGCTGCCTACTTGGCGCTTGCCTTGAGGTAGTCGCCGTTCATCTGCGCGATCGAGTCCAGCGGGATCCCCTTCGGGCAGACCGCCGTGCACTCGCCCGTGTTCGTGCAGCCGCCGAAGCCCTCCGCGTCCATCTGGTCCACCATCGCCTTGGCGCGCGACAGCCGCTCGGGCTGCCCCTGCGGCAGGAGGCTCAGGTGGGTGATCTTGGCGGCGGTGAAGAGGGAGGCCGAGCCGTTCGGGCAGGCGGCCACGCAGGCGCCGCAACCGATGCAGGTGGCCGCGTCGAAGGCCGCGTCGGCGTCCTCCTTGCGCACCGGGACGCTGTGGGCGTCCGGGGCGGAGCCGGCCGGGACCGAGACGAAGCCGCCCGCCTGGATGATGCGGTCGAACGCGCTGCGGTCCACGACCAGGTCCTTGACGACCGGGAACGGGGCCGCGCGCCACGGCTCGATGGTGATCTCGGCGCCGTCCTCGAAGTGGCGCATGTGGAGCTGGCAGGTGGTCGTGGCGCGCTGCTCGCCGTGGGCGACGCCGTTGATGACCATGCCGCACATGCCGCAGATGCCCTCGCGGCAGTCGTGGTCGAAGGCGATCGGGTCGTCGCCCTCCAGGATGAGCCGCTCGTTGAGCACGTCCAGCATCTCCAGGAACGACATGTCCGGGGAGACGTCCTCCACCCGGTACGTCACCATGCGTCCCGCGTCCGAGGGGCCGCTCTGCCGCCAAACGCGCAGGGTCAGGTTCACTTGTAGCTCCGCTGGGTCATCTTCACGTACTCGTACTCGAGCGCTTCCTTGTGCAGGACGGGCCCGTCCTCGGCGTGCTCCCAGGCCGACACGTGCGCGAAGTGCTCGTCGTCGCGCAGGGCCTCGCCGTCGGCGTCCTGCGACTCGGCGCGGAAGTGGCCGCCGCAGGACTCCGTACGGACCAGGGCGTCCAGGCACATCAGCTCGGCCAGGTCGAAGAAGTCGGCGACGCGACCGGCCTTCTCCAGCACTTGGTTCAGCTCCTCCGCGGCGCCGCTCACCTTGACGTTCTGCCAGAACTCCGCGCGCAGCTCGGGGATGCGCTCCAGCGCCTTGCGCAGCGACTCCTCGGTGCGCTCCATGCCGCAGTAGTCCCACATGAGCTTGCCCAGCTCGCGGTGGAAGGAGTCGGGCGTGCGGGTGCCGTTCACGGCCAGCAGCCGGTCGATCCTGGTGCGGACCTTGATCTCGGCCTCGGCCACGGCCTCCTCGTCCACCTCTCCGAACGGGCCGGCGGCCAGGTAGTCGCCGAGGGTGGTCGGCAGCACGAAGTACCCGTCGGCCAGGCCCTGCATGAGCGCCGACGCGCCGAGGCGGTTGGCGCCGTGGTCGGAGAAGTTGGCCTCCCCGATGACGAACAGGCCGGGGATCGTGGACTGCAGGTCGTAGTCGACCCACAGCCCGCCCATCGTGTAGTGGACGGCCGGGTAGATGCGCATCGGCACGTCGTACGGGTTCTCACCGGTGATGCGCTCGTACATCTCGAAGAGGTTGCCGTACTTCTTCTCGACGGCGTCGCGGCCGAGGCGGTTGATGGCGTCCCGGAAGTCGAGGTACACGCCGAGCCCGCCGGGGCCGACGCCGCGGCCCTCGTCGCAGACGTTCTTGGCGGCGCGCGAGGCGATGTCGCGCGGCACCAGGTTGCCGAAGGCCGGGTAGATGCGCTCCAGGTAGTAGTCGCGCTCCTCCTCCGGGATGTCCCCGGGGGCGCGCTCGTCGTCCTTGCGCAGCGGCACCCACACGCGGCCGTCGTTGCGCAGCGACTCGGACATGAGCGTGAGCTTCGACTGGTACTCGCCCGACACGGGGATGCAGGTCGGGTGGATCTGCGTGTAGCAGGGGTTGGCGAAGTACGCCCCCCGCTCGTGCGCCCGCCAGATGGCGGTGGTGTTGCAGCCCTTGGCGTTCGTGGACAGGAAGAACACGTTCCCGTAGCCGCCGGTGGCCAGCACCACGGCGTCGGCCAGGTGGCGCTCGATCTCGCCGGTCACCATGTCGCGCACGATGATGCCGCGCGCCCGCCCGTCGGCGACGATCAGGTCGAGCATCTCGTGCCGGGTGTGCATCGTGACCGTCCCGGCCGCGATCTGCCGCTCCAGCGCCTGGTACGCCCCCAGCAGGAGCTGCTGCCCCGTCTGGCCGCGGGCGTAGAACGTACGGGAGACCTGGGCCCCGCCGAAGGAGCGGGTGTCGAGCAGGCCGCCGTACTCGCGGGCGAACGGCACGCCCTGCGCCACGGCCTGGTCGATGATGTTCACCGAGACCTGGGCCAGGCGGTAGACGTTCGACTCACGGGCGCGGAAGTCGCCGCCCTTCACGGTGTCGTAGAAGAGGCGGTAGATGCTGTCGCCGTCGCCGCGGTAGTTCTTGGCGGCGTTGATGCCGCCCTGCGCGGCGATGGAGTGGGCGCGGCGCGGCGAGTCCTGGTAGCAGAACGACGTCACGTTGTAGCCCAGCTCGCCCAGCGTGGCCGCGGCCGAGCCGCCCGCCAGGCCGGTGCCGACCACGATCACGTGGAGCTTGCGCTTGTTGGCCGGGTTGACCAGCTTGGCACCGAACTTGCGCTTCTCCCACCGCTCCTGGACGGGTCCCTCGGGAGCCTTGGTGTCGCGCAGCTCAGGGCCTTCGGTGTACTTCACTTCACAACTCCGAACGTGATCGCGAGGGGCGGAGCCAGGAATCCGATCACCAGGACCGCGGAGAGCAGCCCGGCCGTCACGCGAAGGACCCGGTAGCGGTTGCGGTTGGCCCAGCCCAGCGTCTGGATGGCGCTCCAGACGCCGTGGCGCAGGTGCAGCCCGACCATGACGACGGCCACGACGTAGATCAGCGTCACCCACCACCGGGACGGGTCGAAGCCTTCGACCATCCGGTCGGCGGGGGCGGAGTTGAAGCCCTCGGGGTTCACGACGCCGAAGGTCAGGTCGAGGAGGTGCCAGATCACGAAGAGCGCGATCGTGACGCCGCCCCACCGCATGATGTGCGTGGTGTAACCGCTCGCCTGCGACTTCTTGGCGACGTACTTGACCGGCCTGGCCTTGCCCGCGCGGCGGGACAGCGAGATCGCGGCCCACATGTGCAGGACGACGGCCGCGACGAGGCCGATCTCCAGGATCGTCAGGACCGAGCGGTAGGGCGCGATCGGCTCCAGGAGCGTACGCAGCGCGTGGGCGTACTCGTTGAAGGACTCGCGGCCAAAGAAGATCTTCAGGTTGCCCAGCATGTGCAGGACGAGGAAGAGCACCATCACGGCGCCCGTGACGGCCATGACGACTTTCTTGCCGTTCGACGAGGTCAGGAACCCACCTGGCCTCTTGCGGGCTGGAGACTTCTTGGGGGTGCTATCGGTGACGGGCGCTGTGGCGGCGCCCCGCTCTATCGTGGCAGTCACGTCTTCACACGCTAGGTACCCAGCGATGATCCGTCCAAGTCATGACAGGAGTGGTTTCGATAGCTTGCGGCTATGATGTGGGTCGGTAGGGGTTTATCGGGACCTTACGCGGTGGCGGTGCGAGGAATATCACATGCAGTTCCAGCAGCTCGCGTACTTCGTCGCGGTGGCGGAGTCCCGCCACTTCACGCAGGCGGCCGAGCGGATGCGGGTCGCGCAGCCGTCGCTCAGCAAGCAGATCAAGGCGCTGGAGGAGGACCTCGGCGCGCGGCTGTTCTCGCGGGCGCGCGGCAACGTCACGCTCACGGCCGCCGGTGAGGCGCTGCTCCCGCTGGCCCGCCGCATCCTGGCCGACGCCGACACCGCCAGGCAGGAGGTGGCCCAGCTCGCCGGGCTGCGCCGCGGGCGGGTGCGCCTGGGGGCCACGCCCTCGCTCTGCTCGGGCCTGCTGGCCGACGTGCTGGCCCGTTTCCACCGCTCGTACCCGGGGATCGAGCTGCTGGTGGAGGAGGGCGGGTCGCGCGACCTGATCAGGGCGCTGGCCCGGGGGCAGCTCGATCTGTCGCTGATCATCATGCCGTTGCAGAGCGACGACCCCTCGCTGGTGACCGAGGAGGTCCTGCGCGAGAACCTCGTCGTCGTCTCCCCCTCCCACACCCAGGTCAAGGGCCCCTACCTGCGCATCGAAGACCTGCGGGGCCGGCCGATGGTGATGTTCAGGCGCGGCTACGACCTGCGGGAGGCGACGCTGGCGGCCTGCCGGCAGGCCGGGTTCGAGCCGCGCTTCGCGGTGCAGGGCGGGGAGATGGACGCGGTGCTGCGGTTCGTGGAGGCGGGGCTGGGGGTGGCCGTGGTGCCGTCGATGGTGCTCGACGGCCGGCCGGGGCTGCTGGGCACACCGCTCGCGCCGCCCGGCCTCAGCCGTACGATCGCGCTGGCCCACCGCAAGGACGTCGACCCGCCCAGGGCCGCGCAGGCGTTCAGGGAGACGCTGTTGTCCTTCGTCGTCGAGGCCGGGCACGAGGGCACGCTTCCACAAGGGGTGGAACTCATCGCAGAATGAGCGAAAGCTCCGACTCCCCGATGAGGTGTCTTGACGGCAAATCTCTCGGAAACGCTGACGCTGCTGCTCGTGGAGGACGACGACGGCGACGCCTTCCTCGTCGAAGAGCTGCTCAAGCAGGCCATGGCGCCGCCCAGGATCTTCCGGGCGCGGAGCCTGCACGAGGCCAGGTCGAAGCTGACCCCCGAGATCCAGTGCGTGCTCGTGGACCTGTCCCTGCCCGACGCCGCCCGGCTGGAGGCGCTGGACGAGGTGCTGGCGCTGGCGCCGCACACGGCCGTGCTGGTGCTCACCGGGCTCAGGGACATGCACATGGGCGTCTCCGCCGTGCAGTCGGGGGCGCAGGACTACCTGGTCAAAGGCGACGTGGACGCGCGGCTGCTGGCCAGGTCCATCAGGTACGCGATGGAGCGCAAGCGCGCCGACGTGGCCCAGCTCAAGCTCGTCCAGGCCGAGCTGACGGCCAAGGAGAACGCCCGGCTGGAGCGCGCCCTGTTACCCGGCCCGCTGCTGCGTACGGCCTCGATCGAGCACGTGACCCGCTACCTGCCGGGCAGCGGCGGCACGCTGGCCGGCGACTTCTTCGACACCGTGCAGACCCCCGACGGCTCGGTGCACCTCGTGATCGGCGACGTGTGCGGCCACGGCCCCGACGAGGCCGCACTCGGCGTCGCGCTGCGCATCGGCTGGCGCACGCTGGTGCTGGCCGGCCAGACCGGCGACACGCTGCTGCGTACGCTCGACAGCCTGCTGCGGGCCGAGCGCAAGGATCCGGAGATCTTCACCACGCTGTGCCTGGCCACGATCACGCCCGACCTGACCCACGCCACGATGCGCCTGGTCGGCCACCCGCCGCCCGTACTGGTGCGCGGGAGCCGCGTCGACGTGGTGCCAGGCTCGCCGTCGGGCCCGCCGCTCGGGATCTTCCCCGACGCGGAGTGGTCGGTGCTGGACGTGCCGCTGGGCGAGGAGTGGTCGATGATGCTCTACACCGACGGTCTCATCGAGGCGACCGTGGGCGATCCGCACGAGTTCCTCGGCGTGGACGGCCTGGTCGCCCTGGTGCGCGCGCACGGCGCCATCGACCTCGACCGGCTCATCGGGCACGTCGGGGCGCTCAGCGACGACCTGGCCGTGGTCATGGTACGCAGGAGGAGAGCATGAGCATCCATCCGCTTCCCCCGCCGAAGGAGCCGACCGGGCTGGGCCGGCTGCCCGTCGCCCGCTGGTTCCTGCTGATCGGGGTGGTGGCCGGCGTCACCTTCGCCGCCGGGGTCGTGGTCGTCATGGCGATGATCGGCCAGGCCGCCGCCCTGGCCCCGACCTCCGAGGAGGCCGCGCAGATCAGCCGGCTGACCCAGGCGCTGGTCGTGCTGTTCGCGCTGCTGATGGCCTGCGGGGCCGGGCTGGCCGTCATCGTGCGCTACGCCGTGCTCAAGCCCGTCGAGCAGCTCGCCGGGCAGGTGCGCGCGGTCGCCGCCGGAGACTTCGACCGCGAGCTGCACGTGGACCGCCCGGCCGAGCTGGCCGAGCTGTCCAGCCACATCGACTCCATGCGCGCCCGGATCCTGTCGGCCTGGCGCACGGCCACCGACCAGGCCGAGGAACTGCGCAGGTCGAACGGGGAGCTGGAGCAGTTCGCGTACGTGGCCAGCCACGACCTCCAGGAGCCGCTGCGCAAGGTCGCCAGCTTCACCCAGATGCTGGAGCAGCGCTACGGCTCCGAGCTCGACGGGCGGGCCAGGCAGTACATCCACTACGCGGTCGACGGCGCCAAGCGCATGCAGTTGCTCATCAACGACCTGCTCGACTTCTCCAGGGTCGGCCGGATCACCGGCGAGCGGGCCGTCACCGACTCGGGCGCGGCGCTGGACCGGGCGCTGGAGAACCTCTCGGCCACGATCGAGGACACCGGGGCCACCGTCACCCGCGACGAGCTGCCCCGGGTCGACGGCAACGCCCTGCAGCTCACCCAGCTCTTCCAGAACCTGGTCGAGAACGCGCTGAAGTTCCGCTCCGAGGAGCCCCCGCGCGTCCACGTCGGGGCCCGGCGGGAGGGCGGCATGTGGGAGTTCAGTTGCTCCGACAACGGCATCGGGGTGGAGCCCAAGTACGCCGACCGCATCTTCCTGATCTTCCAGCGGCTCCACCCCCGCGACGTCTACCCGGGGACCGGCATCGGACTGGCCCTGTGCCGGAAGATCGTCGAGTATCACGGCGGGCAGCTATGGCTCGACGGGCAACCTGCGGGCAACACTGCGCGCACCACTGGGCGCACCACTGGGCGCACCACTGGGCGCACCACTGGGGGCCATGGCGCCACGTTCCGGTGGACCCTACCGGCGGCGGGAGACGCACGATGAACGGATGGCGCCCGATCGAGGTGCTCCTGGTGGAGGACGACCAGGGGGATATCCTGCTCACGAAGGAGGCGTTCGACTTCAACAAGGTCCGCAACCGGCTCAGCGTGGTCAACGACGGCGAGCAGGCGATGGCGTTCCTGCGTCGCGAGGGGGGCTACTCCGACGCGCCGCGCCCCGACCTGATTTTGCTCGACCTCAACCTGCCCAGGATGAGCGGCATGGAGGTGCTGCAGGAGGTGAAGGCCGACGCGGTGCTGCGCACGATCCCCGTGGTGATCCTGACGACCTCCGAGGCGGAGGAGGACATTCTGCACAGCTACCGGCTGCACGCCAACGCCTATGTTGCGAAGCCGGTGGATTTTGAGCAATTTATCCGGGTTGTCCGTCAAATAGATGATTTTTTTGTGACCGTGGTGAAGTTACCCGCCCAGGGGTACAGCCTCTGACGCACGTACGTGACAGGAATCACAGCCGGTCATCGAAAAAGTGAGTGACCCCGCTCACAAATGTCGATCCTGTCGTCGTAACGTATCCCCCACCAATGCGCGCCCGAGCGGGATCCCCGCAGTGTGAGCGCGCCCAGCGAAACGAACCACGGACCCCCTGCGCGACGGGTCCGCGGGAGGTGGAGAGGTCCGCGATGACCCAAATGACGCCCGACGCTCCGGTCCGACGGCAGCGTGCGCAGGTCAAGGTGCGCACGTTGCGCACGGACAGATGGTGGCTGGTCCCGCTCTTTACGTTCCTGGGGCTCAGCTCCTTCCTGGTCTACGGTGTATGGGCGATCATCGACACGAGCATCTTCGTTGATCCCTACATCGCCCCGTTCGCCTCACCCTGTCTGGCCGAGGCGACGTGTCCTGAAGGGGCGCGGCTGTTCGGCTGGGCGCCGATCGGCGACTGGTACACCTTGTCGCCCGGGCTGCTGATCCTGGCCCTGCCCGGCGGTTTCCGGCTGACCTGCTATTACTACCGCAAGTCGTACTACCGCTCGTTCTGGCTGTCACCGCCGGCGTGCGCCGTGCAGGAGCCGCACGGCAAGTACACCGGTGAGCGGCGCTTCCCGCTGATCATCCAGAACGTCCACCGGTACTTCTTCTACGCGGCCATCGTCATCGGCATCGTCCTGGCCTATGACGCCATCCTGGCGCTCGTGCACAAGCCGCTGGGGCTGGGAAGCTGGATCCTGATCGCCAACGCCGTCCTCATCAACGCCTACACGCTGTCGTGCCACTCCTGCAGGCACATCACCGCGGGCAGGCTCAACCACTTCTCCCGTCACCCGCTGCGCTACCGGGCCTGGACGTTCGTCTCCAAGCTCAACGCCAAGCACCAACCCCTCGCGTGGGCCTCGATGTTCTCCGTCATGGGCGCCGACCTGTACGTCCGCCTGGTGGCCAAGGGCATCATCGCCTTCCCGTACGCGTAAGGACAGCCTTCAGTGGAAAACACGCACAACACAGAGCGACACGAGTACGACGTCGTGGTCATCGGCGCGGGCGGCGCCGGCCTGCGCGCCGCGATCGAGGCCCGCCAACAGGGCAAGAGGACGGCCATCGTCTGCAAGTCGCTGTTCGGCAAGGCGCACACGGTCATGGCCGAGGGCGGCGCGGCCGCCGCGATGGGCAACGTCAACCCCGACGACAACTGGATGGTGCACTTCCGCGACACCATGCGGGGCGGCAAGTTCCTCAACAACTGGCGCATGGCCGAGCTGCACGCCAAGGAGGCTCCCGACCGGGTCTGGGAGCTCGAGGCGTGGGGCGCCCTGTTCGACCGCACCAAAGACGGCAAGATCAGCCAGCGGAACTTCGGCGGGCACGAGTACCCACGGCTCGCACACGTGGGCGACCGTACCGGGCTGGAGCTCATCCGCACGCTGCAGCAGCGGGTTGTCGCGCTCCAGCAGGAGGACTACGAGACCTACGGCGACTACGAGGCCTACATCAAGGTCTTCGCCGAGTGCACGATCACGCGCCTGCTCAAGGACGGCGACGCGATCTCCGGGGCGTTCGGCTACTGGCGCGAGTCGGGGAGCTTCGTGCTCTTCGACGCCCCCGCCGTGGTCCTCGCCACCGGCGGCATCGGCAAGTCGTACGTCGTCACGTCCAACTCCTGGGAGTACACCGGCGACGGCCACGCCCTGGCCCTGCTCGCCGGCGCGAACCTGATCAACATGGAGTTCATCCAGTTCCACCCCACCGGGATGGTCTGGCCGCCGTCCGTGCGCGGCATCCTCGTCACCGAGTCCGTACGGGGCGACGGCGGCGTGCTGCGCAACTCCGAGGGCCGGCGCTTCATGTTCGACTACATCCCCGACGTCTTCAAGGACAAGTACGCCACCACCGAGGAAGAGGGCGACCGCTGGTACACCGACCAGGCCAACAACCGGCGCCCGCCGGAGCTGCTGCCCCGTGACGAAGTGGCCCGCGCGATCAACGCCGAGGTGAAGGCCGGTCGCGGATCGCCCCAGGGCGGCGTCTTCCTCGACGTCTCCACCCGGCTGCCGGCCGAGGAGATCAAGAAGCGGCTGCCGTCGATGCACCACCAGTTCAAGGAGCTGGCCGACGTCGACATCACCGCCGAGCCCATGCAGGTGGGCCCGACCTGCCACTACATCATGGGCGGCGTCGAGGTCGACGCCGACAGCGGCGCGGCGGCCGTACCGGGGCTGTTCGCGGCCGGCGAGGTGTCGGGCGGCATGCACGGGTCCAACCGGCTGGGCGGCAACTCGCTGTCCGACCTGCTGGTGTTCGGCCGCCGGGCGGGCGCGGGCGCGGCGTCGTACGTGGACGGCCTGGCCGAGCGGCCCAAGGTCGCGCCCGAGCAGGTGGAGGCGGCCAGGGAGGAGGCGCTGGCGCCCCTGGGCCGCGGCGGCGACAACCCGTACGAGGTCCACCACGAGCTCCAGCGCACGATGAACGACCTGGTCGGCATCATCCGCAAGGCCGAGGAGGTCTCCGAGGCCCTGGGGGTCGTGGAGAAGCTCAGGGAGCGCGTGCGCATGGTCGGGGCGGCCGGCTCACGCATCTACAACCCGGGCTGGCACCTCGCGATCGACCTGCGCAACATGGTGCTGGTGTCGGAGTGCGTGGCACGGGCCGCGCTCATGCGCGAGGAGAGCCGGGGCGGGCACACCCGCGACGACTTCCCGGGGATGAACCCGGAGTGGCGCCGCGAGCTGCTCGTCTGCTCCACCGAGGACGGCTCCACGGTCAAGGTCGAGGTCCAGCGGCAGACCCCCATGCGCGACGACCTCATCACCCTGTTCGACCGGGACGAGCTGAAGAAGTACCTCACCGACGAAGAGATGACCGAGTTCGACGGGATAGCGAAGCAGTCATGAGCTACAAGGCAAAATTCAAGGTCTGGCGCGGTGAGGGCGGCGAGGGCAGGCTCGAGGACTTCACCGTCGAGGTGAACGAGGGCGAGGTCGTCCTCGACATCATCCACCGCCTCCAGGCCACGCAGGCGCCCGACCTGGCCGTCCGGTGGAACTGCAAGGCGGGCAAGTGCGGCTCGTGCAGCGTGGAGATCAACGGCAAGCCGCGACTCGGCTGCATGACCCGGATGTCCACCTTCGAGGAGGACGAGACCATCACGGTCACGCCGATGCGCACCTTCCCGGTCATCAAGGACCTCGTGACCGACGTCACGTACAACTACCAGAAGGCCAGGGAGGTGCCCTCCTTCACGCCGCCGAGCGGCGTACGGCCCGGCGAGTACCGGATGAAGCAGGTCGACGTCGAGCGCTCGCAGGAGTTCCGCAAGTGCATCGAGTGCTTCATGTGCAACAACGTCTGCCACGTGATCCGCGACCACGAGGAGAACAAGACCAACTTCTCCGGTCCGCGCTTCCTCATGCGGATCGCCGAGTTGGACATGCACCCGTACGACGTGGCCGACCGGCAGGAGGCGGCCCAGCAGCAGCACGGCCTCGGCTACTGCAACATCACCAAGTGCTGCACCGAGGTCTGCCCCGAGCACATCAAGATCACTGACAACGCGCTGATCCCGATGAAGGAGCGCGTGGTGGACCGCAAGTACGACCCGCTGGTGTGGCTGGGCAACAAGATCTTCAGGCGCGGCGCTGACAACAAGTAGGCGGCGCGGCGAAAGGGGCTGGAATCTCCGGGATTCCAGCCCCTTCGCCGTTCAGCTCACTTCTTCTTCCTGCCGAAGAGCCTGCGCTTGGGGTCGGGCAGCTCCTTGGTGTGCCCTGCCTCGTCTGCCGACTCAGCTTGTCCTGTCGGCTCTGCGGGCCCTTGAACGCCACTCGCCGCCTCCAGGCCCTGCGGCTGCCCGTCCTGCTCGGACAAGGGCGGCAGCGGCTGGACGGCCGTCACGTCCCCGTCGGCCGGCAGGTACGGCGGCGGGTCGTAGCTCATCGCCGGGTCGAACAACGAGCCGGGCTGCTGGTGCTGCCACGGCTCCGAGTCGCCCTGCTCGGCGGCGGAGACCGGGCCCAGCGGCTGGTCACGGTCGGGGTCGTACGGGCTCGCCCCGCCCGGTGGGATGTCCGAGGGCGGCGGCGCGGGCGGGACCAGCGGCTCGAACGGGTCACGCTCGCGGGACCTCGGCGGCTCGCTGTAGGAGTCGAACTCGTCCGGGTGCAGCACCACGGGCTCCGGCGGGGCGTTCGCCGGGCCGGGCGGCTCCATGTAGCCCTGCGACGGGTACGGGTGGTTCGGGTCGAGGTAGCCGTACTGGGGCGGGGCCGGCGGGTAGGTCTGCACCGGCACGAAGCTGATGATGGGCGCGTACGCCGTGCCACCCGGGTATCCGGGGGCCGCGAAGCCCGCCGTCGCGTAGCCAGGACCCGCCGGGTAGCCGCCGGCCGGGGGCACGTCGGGCCGGGGCATCTGCGGGCCGGCCCTGCGTACGGCCGCCGCGTGGGCCATCCGGCGCAGCCGTCCCTCGAAGATGAGCACGGCGAAGAGCACGAGCAGCACCAGCACCAGCGCCGGGATGCTGAGGTTCTGCGTCAGCGTGCGCTGGTCGAACTCCGGCGCGGCGTTACGCAGCTCGAGCGGCACCTCCTCGGTGGAGGCGGCCTGCGTCTGGCTCGGGAGCGGGCTGGAGGCCGCCCCCGTCGTCGGGGCGATCGCCGGCATCTCGACGGACGCCTCGGGCGTGGGCGTGGTGGAGATGACCGGGGGAACCTCGGCGCTCGGGATCGGCGCCGGGTTCTGCGGGGTGGTCTCCGGGATGGGAGCCGGAGGGGAGGAGGTGGTCTTCTTCGGGGTCGGGGTCTTGCTCGCCTTGGTGGGAGTCGCGGTGACGGTCTTGGTGACCGTCGTCTCCGGCGCCTCGTCTCCGGCGTCGTCCGTGGGGGGTGGCGAGCCTAAGGTGGTGGTGACCGTGACGGTCGTCTCGGGCGTGAGTTCACACTGCTCGCCGACGTCACAGGGCTCGACCGGCGAGCGGAACGCCGCCGCGGAAGCGCTGGCACTCTGCACGACGAATGGTGTAGCCCCGGCGCCGGCCAAGCCGACCGCCAGGACGATCGCGGACACGGCTGTCGCTCGTGTGCGTGCCACCGGTACCCTCCGCGCAGTCCCGGAACCATGGTCAAAGGAATACTAGCCGGGTAAAAGTAACAGTAAAGACGAAACTACAACACCTTTCGCCGGTTTCGGCCCCGTTGTACCGTGACAACCGCCCAGAGAGCCGCCATCAACAGTCCGATACCCCCGGCGGCCATGGGCAACCCCAGCGGGCCGTCGATCGGGCTGGTCCATCCGGCGGGGCGCACGGGCTTGGCCGCCGCGGCGATGTCCCACGGCAACGGCGCCTCACCTTCGGCGGCACCGGCCTGGAACGAGATGGCGGGCGCGGGCTGCCCGGACGCGCCGGGCACCGCCGGCGGCGCGGCCCCGGAGAACTGCGACATCCCACCGACCCCGGCCGGCGGCGCCCCAGCGGCACCTGCACCGGTATCGGCCTGTGGTGCCGCGCCTGCTATGGGGGGCAGCGGCATGACCTCCGGCAACTCCAGCGCGGCCGCGGAACCGTCGGACAGCGCCCCTGCATCGGCGGCCGGCGCCCCCCTGCCGGTGGACCGTGCCTCCGAACCCGTGGACCGGGCCTCCGAAGTGAACCGCCCCTCTGCGCCTGTGGACCGCATCTCTGCCCCGGCACCGGCGGCCTCCGTTTTCGCGGCGGCTCCGCCCTTCGTGCCGGTGGCCCCGGCGGGCTGCCCGCCGGTGGCGTGCTCCGCGGGGCCCAGGCGCCGGGCGTGGCCGGTGAACGTGGTCGTCTCGGGGATGCCCGGCTCCCGCACCCGCAGGGCGGCCGTCCGGCTCATGGTCGTCAGCCCGCCGCCCTCGGCGCCCCGCAGCCGGGCCACCGCCGCGACCACCACCTCCTTGGCCCCTTCAGGAGCCCTGAGTGTGACGTCCACGGCCCGCGAGCCGGTGACCTTCCCCAGGGCGCACACCCGCGCTCCTGGCATGCCGGTGCCCATCAGGGCCGAGTCTCCGCGCATCGCCAGCGCCCGCGAGGCGAGTGTCCCCGCCGCGACCACCCCTGACGCTCCGGTCACCGGAATCCCCGTTCCGGCGAGCGCGGAAGCCGCCTGGGAGGCTCCCCCTTCGGCGGCCGCCACGCCGGGAACCGCCGCCGCACGGTCCGCCCCGCCGATCGCCGCGCCGGCCGCGCC
>NZ_BAAAZP010000100.1:0-56380 GCF_039536965.1 Nonomuraea antimicrobica
CCCCGGCGGCCGGGCTCGGGGTCGGCGGGGTCGCCGGGGTCGGCGAGGTCGGCGGGGTCACGGTCGCGCGGTACGCGGGTCCGCCCGTACCAGGACTGCCGGGCGCGCTGCTGGTCCGCCCCGACGGTTACGTGGCCTGGGCCGGCGACGACCGTGCCGATCTGCCCGCGCGGACGGCGGCGGCGGTGGCGCGGTGGGGCGGCTCCCCGTCGGGCGCCCACCCTGCCCGCAACTGACGTCCCCGACGGACCACGCCGTCGAAATACTCGGTATCGGTTCAGGTGGGGATCTTCTATCTTTACCCGTGACCAAGCGTCACGAAGGAGATGTTGATCGTGAAGAGACCACTCGACGGAACCGCGCTGCGTACCGGCGTCATCGCCGCGGTCGCGCTGGCGGGCAGCCTGGTGACCGCCTCTCCGGCAGGCGCCGCCGCTGCCGGCGCCACCGCGTTAGCGGGCGAGCGTACCGTCGCCTCGGCGGCGGCGGCCCGCCCGAGCAACGGCAAGATCCTCTACGACCGCATCAGCGGCGGAGAGGGCGTCCTGAAGATCAAGAACGGCACCACCAAGGACGGCGTCGTCGCCCTGGTCCGCGGTAGCTCCAAGGCGATCAGCATCTACGTGCGCGCCAAGTCCACCGCGAGCATCAAGGACGTCAAGGACGGCACCTACCGGATCTACTTCACCACCGGCTACCGCTTCAACACCTCCAAGGGCCGGTTCGCGCGCTCCGCCGCCTACCAGCGCTTCGACGACCGGCTGAAGTTCGTCACGACGTCCAGGTCCAGCACCATCTGGACGCTGACCCTCAAGGCGGTCAAGGGCGGCAACGCGCGGACCCGGCACATCAACCCGAAGGACTTCCCCGCCTGAGGCCCCTTACTGGAAAGCTTCTTTACCTTTCTTTCGGCCTCGGGGCCCGCGAAATCCCAGTTCGGAGCCGTCATATCACGGTGTTATGGGAAATTGTTGGCTACCGAGGCCCACCTGACCGATGACAACCTGAGGGCATCCCCAGCCGGCCGGGGCTCTTCCACTCCACACCCCCCTGAGGAGCCAGAGAGTGAACCCCAAACTCAGGTTGGGGGCTGCCGCACTGCTCGCGTTAGCCCTGCCTGTCTGCCAAGCCTGGGCGGCCGGTGCCACGAGCGCCACGAGCGCCATGGTCCGGGCGTCGCAGGCGGCCGACCCCCCGAGCCCCGACGAGCGCAGGAACGCGATCGCCACCGCGCGCGCCGCGGTCCTGGCGGAGCCGGCGGCGCTGCGAGCCTCCGAGCACGACGCGTTCGCGCTGACCTCGGCCGTCGAGGGTGTCCGCGGCCTGCAGTACCTCACCTACGCCCGCACCCACGCGGGCCTGCCCGTGTACGGCGGCGAGGCGATCGTCACCACCGACGCCACCGGATCGGTGATCGGCACGGTCACCACCGGCCAGCGCACCGAGATAGCCGTGGGCACCCGGCCGAAGGTGAGCGCGGCGGCGGCCGCGGTCACGGCACGGGCCAGGGTCGCCAGGCCCGCGAGCGTGGCCACTCCCGTGCTGTCCGTGCACGCCGCCACCGCCGAGCCCCGCCTGGCGTACGAGGCCGTGGTGTCAGGGGCCACCGGGGCCGGCCGGGAGACTCGCCTCCACGTGTACGTGGACGCGCTCACCGGCAAGGTCATCGACGAATGGGACGAGGTCCGCGACGGCACCGGCAACGGCTACTACAACGGCACCGTCACCATCGACACGTCGCCGTCGTACACGATGCGCGACCCGGGCAGGCCCGGCGTCCAGTGCGGCGGCCAGAACGGCACCCCGTACACCAAGACCACCGACACCTGGGGCGACGGCCAGGGCGCGAACCTGGAGACCGCCTGTGTGGACGCCCTCTACGGCGCGCAGCGCGAATGGGACATGCTGCGCACCTGGCTGGGCCGCAACGGCATCAACGGCCAGGGCGGCGGCTTTCCCTCCCGGGTCGGGCTGAACGCGGTCAACGCGTACTGGAACGGCTCCTACGCCTCCTTCGGCCGCAACTCCGCCGGAACCCAGCAGCTCACCTCCATGGACGTGGTCGGCCACGAGTTCGGGCACGGCATCTTCCAGTTCACCGGCGGCGGCGCGGGCAGCGGCAACGAGACCGGCGGGCTGAACGAGTCCACCGGCGACATCTTCGGCGCACTCACCGAGGCGTACGCGGCCAACCCCAACGACCCGCCGGACTACCTGGTCGGCGAGGAGGTCAACCTCTCGGGGCAGGGCCCGATCAGGAACATGTACAACCCGTCGGCGCTCGGGCACCCCAACTGCTACAGCGCCTCCATCCCCGGCACCGAGGTGCACGCGGCGGCCGGGCCGCAGAACCACTGGTTCTACCTGGCCGCCGAGGGCACCAACCCGTCCGGCGAACCGGCCAGCACCCGGTGCGACGGCGGCGCGGCCATCACCGGCATCGGCGTCCGCAAGGCGGGCGAGGTCTTCATGTCCGCCCTGAACACCAAGACGCAGCCGTGGACGCACGCCAAGGCCAGGGTCGCGACTTTGCAGGCGGCCAAGACGCTCTATCCGGGTAGCTGCGCCGAGTTCAACGTGGTCAAGAGCGCCTGGGACGGCGTCAGCGTACGGGCGCAGACGGGCGAGCCGACGTGCGCGCAGACCGGCAACGACTTCTCGGTGACCCTGGATCCCGCCTCGGGCACGGTCACGCCGGGACAGAGCGCCACGGCCACGGTCAGGACCGCGGTCACCGGCGGCTCGGCGCAGTCGATCACCCTGCGCGCCGGGACGCTGCCCGCCGGCGTGACGGCCTCCTTCACCCCCGAGACGATCACCGCGGGCCAGACCGCCACGCTGACGCTCGCCACCTCCGCGTCCAGCCCGCAGGGCGACCACGCCGTCACCGTCACCGCCGACGGGGTCGACGTGGACCGGCAGGCCGCCTACAACCTGCGGATCGGGCAGACCTCGCAGAACGACTACTCCTTCACCGTGAGCCCCGCCTCGGCCTCGGTACGGGCGGGCGAGGCGGCCACCGCCACCATCGCCACGCAGGTCACCTCCGGGCAGGCGCAGAGCGTGACCCTGTCGGCGGGCGAGGCGGCCACCGCCACCATCGCCACGCAGGTCACCTCCGGGCAGGCGCAGAGCGTGACCCTGTCGGCGGGCGACGTGCCCTTGGGCGTGACGGTCGCCTTCGACCCGCAGACGATCACGTCAGGGCAGTCGTCCACGGTGACGCTCTCGACCGCCGCCGGGGTCTCCCCGGGCACGTACGCCGTCAGGCTCAACGGTGACGGGGCCGGCGTGGACCGGTCGGCCACGTTCAGCCTGACGGTCGCCGGGGGACAGGGCACCACCTGGGCTCCGTACACGGCGTACGCGGCGGGTGACGTGGTGACGTACGAGGGGGTGTCGTACCGGTGCCTGCAGGGGCACACCAGCCTGCCGGGCTGGGAGCCGCCCGGCGTGCCCGCCCTCTGGGCACGTAGTTGATCTCCCGGGCTCATCCCCGGTGAGCGGTCTTCGCCGGGCCGGCTGCCTCCGGCCCGGCGAAACCGGCCGCCGCGTACCGGCTGACCTGCCATGACCAGCCCGTACGCGGTGGCACGCCGCGGTCGCGGCCCTGCCTCTCCTGGGCCCGCGACCGCGGTTCACCGGCGGCGGCTGGCAGCGGAGGCGGGGGCCATCCAGACCGGTTCGCCCGGATAATCCGATTCGGCTTGACTGGCGATCTTTGATGCACCAGATTGTTCGGGTCTTTCAGGACCGTTCCCAAGGAAAACCATGAAGCGAACCATCGTCGGTGTCGCCGTGGTCGCGGGTATGGTGCAGCTCTCCGCCGCGCCCGCGCACGCCGCACTGACCAGCGACCCGGTCAAGGCGCTCCAGTCCCAGTTAGCCCGCGGCAAGGCCGTCAACCTGACGGCCACCGCCAAGGTGACGTACGCGGCCGGCCTGGTGGCCACCTCCGCGCTGGACGGCACGGTCGGGTTCGGCCCGCGCGGCCCCGTCGCCTCCGACCTGGGGCAGACCCTGCAGTACAGCGAGAAGCTGCTGGGCCAGTTGAAGAAGTCGAGCCCGGAGGAGACCGAGGCGCTGCAGGAGGGACCCATCAGGATGGTCTCCTCCGGCGGCCTGAGCTACGTCTCCGGCCCGGTGGTCGACCAGGCGCTGATCCAGGGCGAGAGCTGGGTCCGCTACCGGAAGGTCATCCTGCCGCCGAGCAACCTGGTGGTAGAGGCGCTCGACCCGGCCACGCTCAAGACCCTCATCGCCGCCCGCACCTCCTGGAGCGGCGGCATCCTCAAGGGCAGCGTCAAGGCCGGCAAGCTCGCCAAGGCGTCGGCGCCCTTCGCCGCGTTCTACGGCAAGTCGTTCACCGCCAAGCGCGACGGCAAGATCACCTACACGCTCTGGTTCGGTGAGAAGGGCCTGGTCGAGCGGGTGTCCGCCAAGGCGTCCCTGCCCATCCAGAACCGGACCGTGCACGTCGAGTCCGACACCCGCTACGCGGACTGGGGCCGCGAGGTCACCGTGCAGCTCCCGCTGGAGGGCGACGCGATCGACCAGAGCGAGGTCAAGGACCGCGTGCCCGGCAAGATGCCCGGCATCTGGAACTGACGCCGCACCCGGCGGCCGGAAATCTCGTGGCGGGCCCGTGCGGCCCGCCCATAAACTGACCGCATGTCAACGCCCCGGATCTCCTAGCCAGGACACCAGCTTCCACGCCACCCGTGTGTCCTCTAGTTGTTCCGGAGCGAGTTCTCATGCTTACCTTCCGTGGCGTCGACGTGCGTGCCGGCGCCCGCCTCCTGATGTCCGGGGTCACCGCCCACGTCGCCCCCGGCGACCGCGTCGGCCTGGTCGGCCGCAACGGCGCGGGCAAGACCACCCTGCTCAAGACCCTCGCCGGGCGGCTCCAGCCCGCGGCCGGTGACATCGTCCGCACCGGGCCCGTCGGCTACCTGCCGCAGGACCCCGCCGCCGCCGGCGCGGGCACCGCCGTGCTCGACCGCATCCTGTCCGCCCGCGGCCTGGATCGCGCGCTGCGCGACCTGCGGGCCGCAGAGGCCGCGCTCGCCGCGTCGGGCGACGAACGCTCGATGGCCCGCTACACCAGGGCCGAGGCCGAGTTCCAGGCCCGCGGCGGGTACCCGGCCGAAGCCGGGGCGGCCCGCGTCGCCGCCGGGCTCGGCCTGCCGGAACGGGTCCTGGACCAGCCGCTGGGCACCCTGTCCGGCGGGCAGCGGCGGCGCGTCGAGCTGGCCCGCGTGCTGTTCGCCGAGCCGGGCGTCCTGCTGCTCGACGAGCCGACCAACCACCTCGACGGTGACTCCGTCGCCTGGCTGCGTACGTTCCTGACCGGCTACTCCGGCGGGCTGGTGCTCATCAGCCACGACACCGGGCTGCTGGCCGGGGTGGTCAACCGGGTCTGGCACCTGGAGCAGGGCGCGCTCGAGGTGCACAACACCGGCTGGCACGCGTACCTGGCCGATCGCGAGGCCGGCGACCGGCGCAGGGCCAGGCTGCGGGCCGCCGCCGAGCGCAAGGCCGCCGCGCTGCACGCCCAGGCCGACCGCATGCGCGCCAGGTCGTCCACGGCGGTCCGGGCCAGGGACATGGCCCGCCGCGCCGACCGCATGCTGACCGAGGCCCGGCCGGTGCGCCGCGCCGACAAGGTCGCGCGCATCCGGCTGCCCGAGCCCGCGCCCAGCGGGCGCACGCCGCTCGGCGCGATCAGCCTGGCCAAGTCGTACGGGGACCTGCCCGTGCTGACCGGCGTGGACCTGGCCGTCGACCGGGGCAGCAGGCTCGTCGTACTCGGGCTCAACGGCGCGGGCAAGACCACGCTGCTCAGACTGCTGGCCGGGCAGGAGCGGCCCGATTCCGGGCGGGTCGTGCGCGGGCACGGGCTGCGGCTCGGCTACTTCGCCCAGGAGCACGACACCCTCGACCCGGGACACACCGTCGGCGGGCACCTGGCGGCGGCCGCCCCGCACCTGAGCGACGGTGAGGCCAGGGCGGTGCTGGGATCGTTCCTGTTCGGCGGCGACGACGTGGACAAGCCCGTCGGGGTGCTGTCGGGCGGGGAGAAGACCCGGCTGGCGCTGGCCGGGCTGGTCAGCTCGCGGGCCAACGTGCTGCTGCTCGACGAGCCGACCAACAACCTCGACCCGGCGTCTCGGGCAGAGGTGCTGGCGGCCGTGTCGGCGTACCGAGGGGCGGTCGTCATGGTCACGCACGATCAGGAGGCCGTCGAGGCGCTGCGTCCTGGGCGGGTGCTGGTGCTGCCCGACGGGGTCGAGGACCTGTGGAACGACGGGTACGCCGACCTGATCACCCTGGCCTAGTGACCGGCCTCCGCACGGTATGAGCTTCTTGGCCGGGCGTACCCCGACCGTACGGGCGTGAGCCGTGGATACGCGGGCAGGGGGTCCCTCGTGACCGGCGCCTTCGGGCGATCAGCGACCCACAGGACGGCGACATGACATCGACACCCCACCCGCCCCGCCGCGAAGGCCCCGACACCCCTCACCGGCCCGACGGGAGGGACGGTGCCGTGCCGGACGAGGGCACAGACGGCCAGCGTCGGGCGGGCGGGCGTGACGGTCCGGCCCTGCTCGATGGTTCAGGAGTCCCCGACCGGCCGGAAGAGCGCGGCCGGACGGACCACGAGACGGAAGCGGATGGTGCGTCCGGTCATCGGGTGGGCGGCGGGGCGGACGCGGATGGTGCGGGCGATCCTCGGGTGGCGTCGCTGGAGGCCGAGATCGGGCGGGTCAGGGAGCCGGCGAGGTTGCTGCGGGTCAGCACCATGGCCCGTTCGCTGCTCGACGAGGCCCGCGGGCTCGCCCTCGACGAGCACACCCGCGAGCAGCTCTGGCACCTCCACGCGCGGGTGGTCGCGGAGATCGGCGACTCCGTCGCCCCCGAGCTGCGGGACGAGCTGGACCGCCTGCTGCCCGAGCCGTCCCACACCCTCAGCCAGTCGGAGGTCCGGATCGCCCACAGCCAGCTCGTGGGATGGCTGGAAGGGGTGTTCCAGGGCATCAGGGTCGGGATGACCGTGCAACGGGGCATACACCACCCGGACGCCCCGCACTCGTCCGATCCCCACGGCCGGCAGACGAGGCCCGACGCGGGATACCTCTGACCGACTCCCCGGCCCGGTAGCGCGGCGCACAGCCATGAGGTGGGCGGGATGGGCGGAGCGATAGTATGCGTAACCGTCATGGCCTTCACCGACGCCTCGCTCACCGCGCTGCGGGTCTTCCGCGAGGTGGCCGAGCGCGGCACGCTCACCGCCGCGGCCACCTCCCTCGGCTACACACAGTCCGCCGTCTCCCGCCAGATCGCCTCGCTCGAACGCGCGGCGGGCGCCCCCCTCCTCGAACGCCGCCACGACGGCGTCCGCCTGACCCCGGCCGGGCGCGTCGTGCTCCGTCACGCCGCCGCGATCGTCGACCGGATCGACGCCGGGGCGCGCGAACTGGCCGGGCTACCCCAGGAGCCCGGCACCGTACGCCTCGGCTGGTTCGCCAGCGCGGGCGCCGACCTCGTGCCCCGCGCGCTCGAAGCCCTGCGGGCCACGCATCCCGCCATCACCGTCGAGAGCCGGGAGGGCGGCACGCCCGCGCTGGTCCGCGCCCTGCGCGCGGGCACGGTGGACCTCGCGCTGCTTGGCTCGGGGCCGCCGTTCCGCCCGCCCGACACCGAGACCCCGGCCCTGGAGACCGAGATCCTCGACGAACAGGGCCTGTGCGTGGCCGTGCCGTCCGGCCACCCCCTGGCCCGCGGCGACTACATCGACGTCGCCGACCTGCACGGGCAGCGCTGGATCGCGGGCTCGGGCACCGCCGCCGGGGGAGGCGCGGGCGACAGCACCGGCATGGGCGTCTGGCCGGGGCTGGACGAACGCCCCGAGATCGCGCACTCCGCCCGCGACTGGCTGGCCAAGCTCGGCCTCGTGGCCGCCGGTTGCGGGCTGACCACGGTGCCCGTCCTGCTGACCGGTGTGGTGCCGTCCGGGGTGCGCGTGCTGCCCGTACGGGGCGGGCCCAACGAGCAGCGCCGCCTCCTCCTGGCCCGGCTGCCCGGCCCGCTGCCGGAACCCGTGGCACTCCTCGCCCGGGCGCTCCGCCGGATCGCGCTCACCCGGTAGCCCCGCCCTCGACAGTGCCGCCGGGCGTCGCGCTCTCCACGGCGCCGCCGGGCGTCACGCCCTCCATGGTGTCGCCGGGTGTGACGCCCTTCACCGCGTACGTCACGAGCGTCGTCAGCACCTCCTTGACCGACCCGCGCTCGCGCACGTCGCACATCACGACCGGGGTGCGCTCACTCAGCCCGAGCGCCCGCCGCACCTTCGCGGGCTCGTACCGGCGGGCGCCGTCGAAGCAGTTCACCCCCACCACGAACGGGATCCCGCGCTGCTCGAAGTAGTCCACCGCAGGGAAACAGTCCTGCAGACGGCGGGTGTCGGCCAGTACGACCGCGCCCAGCGCGCCCAGCGCCAGCTCGTCCCACATGAACCAGAACCGCTCCTGCCCCGGCGTCCCGAACAGGTACAGCCACAGCCCGTCCCGGATGGTGATCCGGCCGAAGTCCAGCGCCACCGTGGTCGTGCTCTTGGACTCCACGCCCGAGGTGTCGTCCACCCCGACGCCCCGGTCGCTGAGCAGCTCCTCGGTGTGCAGCGGGCGGATCTCGCTGATCGTGCCGACCATCGTCGTCTTGCCGACGCCGAACCCGCCCGCGATGAGGATCTTGATGGCCAAGGCCGAGGAGACCGCGGTCGTCCCCGGCTCAGAGGCTGCGTAGTCCATGCAGCACTTCCCTGTAGAGGCGTTCGTCGAACGTCTGAGCGGCGGGACGCGGTCGTTCGATGATGACCAGGCCGTCCCGCCGCAGATCACCCAGGATCACCCGGGTGATGTTCAGCGGCAACCCGAGGTGCGAGGCGACGTCCGCCACCGGCGTGGGTCTACGGCACAGCGACAGCGCGGCGCGGTGCTCGGGGATCAGGTCCGCGGGCTCGGCCGCGTCGCCGACCGTCGTGACGATGGCCACCAGGTCGAACGCCTCCCCCTGCGGGCGCGCCCTGCCCCCGGTCAGCCCGAACAGCCGGATCAGCGGCCCGGGATCCTCCCCGGTCACTGTCTCGCGCCGTTCCAGGCCGGTGCCGGTGCCGCTCCCCTCGGATGCGCGGACAGGTGCTCGCCGACCCGCTTGACCATCAGCGCCATCTCGTACGTGACCATGCCCAGCTCGGCGTCCGCCGTGGCGAGCACCGCCAGCCGGGCGCCCTGGCCCGCCGCGGTGACGAACAGGAAACCCTCGTCCATCTCGATGATCGTCTGCCGGACGCCGCCCAGCGCGAAGTGCCGTCCCGCACCCATGGCGAGGGAGTGGCTGCCCGCGGAGATGGCGGACAGGTGCTCCGCGTCCTCCCTGGTCAGCCCGCGCGAGCTGCCCACGGACAGGCCGTCCGCGGACAGCACGATGGCGTGCCGGATGCCGGGCACGCGCTGGATGAGGTCGTCGAGCAGCCAGCTCAGTTCGGTTCTGGGGTCAGCCATCGGGGTGGTCGTCCTTTCCGTTCCACGTGTCTTGCTCCTGCCTCGCCTGCCGGCGGCCTTCCTGCCAGCCGCGTTGCATGGACGACATGAGCTGGGCGAGCTCCTCCGGCGAGCGGCGCGGGCCCGTGCGCAGCTCGGTGCGGCCGGAAGCACGGCCCGAAGTGCCGCTCGGGGCACGGCCGGGGCGCCGTCGGGAGCGCCGTCGGGGGCGCTCCCGGAGGTGCGCTCGGGGGTGCGGAGCTGGGGGGCCAGGTGGGCCTGTGGTATCCGCATCGGCAACCCGTCGAGGTCCTCGTCGGCCTCCTGAGGCGGCACCGTGACGCTCCAGTCGCGGGGCGGGCCGGACGGCGCGGCGCGTTCCCGCAGGGGCTCCGGGCCCGGCCCGGACGCCCGGACCGGCCCTGAGCCAGGCGACGGCGTGAGGTCCGGCGACGGTGCGAAGCCCGAAGAGCGCGTCAGGTCCGGCGACTGTGCGAAGCCTGGAGATCGTGTGAGGTCAGGCGACTGTGCGAAGCCTGGAGATCGCGTGAGGTCAGGCAACTGTGCGAAGCCAGGAGGTCGCGTGGGGTCCGGCGACGGTTCCTGGGACGGTGTGCGGTTCGGGGACTGGGCGAGGGCCGCGTGCCGGGGGAGGTTCGCGGGTCCGGCGGTGACGGCCGCGGGCTCGGCGGTCGCGAGCAGCGCGGAGGGCAGCAGGACGATCGCGGTCGTCCCGTCGTACGGCGACCGCCGCAGCATGATCTTGATCCCGTGCCGGGCCGCGAGCCGGGACACCACGAACAGCCCGAGCCGGTCGCTGTCCGCCAGGTCGAACTCCGGCACGTCGGCCAGCAGGGCGTTGAACGCGTCCATGGTGGCCTCGTTGAGCCCCAGGCCCCGGTCCTCGACCTCCAGCGCCAGCCCGTTGGCCGCCACCACGCCGCGCACGTGGACGCTGGTGTTGGGCGGCGAGAACACGGTCGCGTTCTCCACCAGCTCGGCGACCAGGTGGATCACGTCGGTGACGGCGGCGCCGACCAGCAGCGGGGCGTCCGGCATGGGCACGACCGTGACGCGGGTGTAGTCCTCGACCTCCAGCACCGCCGCCCGTACCACGTCGAACAGCGGCACCGGGTCGCGCCACCGGCGCGCGGGGGAGGAGCCGGACAGGATGATCAGGTTCTCCGCGTGCCGCCGCATGCGGGTGGTCAGGTGGTCGAGCTTGAACAGCTCCTCCAGGAGCTCCGGCTCGTCCACCCGGCGCTCCATGGTGTCCAGCATCGCGAGCTGGCGGTGCAGCAGCGCCTGGTTGCGCCGCGCCAGGTTGAGGAAGACCTGGCCGACGCTCTTGCGTAGCGCGGCCTGGCCCACCGCGGCCGCCACCGCCGTGCGGCCTACGGCGGAGAAGGCGTGCACCACGCGATCGACCTCGGCGGTGTCGGCCGGGTCGAGCCCGGGAGCCTCGGTGGCCGGGTCCACGTCGTCGCCGCGGCGCAGCCGTTCGACCAGCCGGGGCAGCCGCTCCTCGGCCAGCTCCACCGCCGAGCCCTGCAGCCGCCGCAGCTCGCCGACCAGCGAACGGCCGAACCGGTACGACAGCGTCAGCGACAACAGCACCGCCGCCAGGCCCAGCAGCAGGACCAGCCCGACCCCCCAGTACGCCCCGGTCTTCTGCTCCTCGGCCGCCACCGCCGAGCGGGTCAGCTCGGCCTGGGCGCCCCGGTTGATCTCCCCCAGGATGGTCTCGGTGTCACTGCGCCACTCCTGGGGGTCCACCGGCGGGGCCCCGTTGGTGTCCCATCTGAACAGCTCGTCCTCGACGGCCACCAGGCGTTTGTACTCGGGGCTGTCCACCAGCCTGTCGTAGTCCGCCCGCAGCTCGGGCCCGGCGTCGCGCTCGGCGTTGGCGAAGACGAGCCGGCGGCTGGTCATGGCGGAGACGAACGCGGCCCGGTCGGTCGGGGTCATCTTGCGGTGCACGATCGTGCTGGTGAGCACGGCGTGCTCGCGGCCCAGGTACTCGGCCGTGGACTGGTAGGCCGCCATGCCGCGTATGGCGCGGTAGGACGAGACGTCGCTCAGCGCGTCCCGGTCGGTGAACTGCCGGTTGGCCACGGAGATCAAGCTGTTGTACGCCTCGATGACGGTCAGCGGCGGCACCAGCACGCCTCCGTCGGCGGAGTCGCGCAGCGTGCGCAGGCCGTCCAGCGCCTCCACCATCGCGCGCACCTGGGCGGGGGCCGCGCCGCCCTCGGCGTCCACGTCCATGGCCCCGATGATCTCCCGCAGCCGTTTGACCTGCGCGTCCGTGGCCTGCCGCTGGTCCGCGAGCGGCTTGTGGCCGGCCGTGCCGCCGACGGCCTCCGCCGAGAGCTGGCGCTCGCGCTGCAACTCGACGATCAGCCGCAGCACGGGCGAGCCGATGGCCTCCCAGCGGTCCTGCGTCTGGGAGACCGTGACGATCTCATCCACCCCCGAATACGCGATGAACCCCCATAAGGCCACCATGGAGACCAGCGGAAGCAGGAGGATCCTGAGCAGCTTGGTACGGATAGGCGGGGGCGAGCTCATCCTTCATGTCCAATTCCGCGCGTGTGGTGATGCGCTGCCGAGCAGCCGTGAACGTGCCGTCGCCCCCCGAGGTTGCCGGCCACGACTGGGTGCGCCTGTGGTTCGTCCACTATGCCGATGGGGCAGATGTACTTCAAGGTACGGATGCGAAGAAACATCGCGAATGGTGGGTTGACTGTTTGTCAGCACACAATTCGTGTTCGTAACCGGTGAGTAACCCCTCCGGTCTCCACGCTGAGTGACCACTCAGCCGAACGCGCTCACCCGGCCGATCGCTCGGGGCAGGTCGGTCAGGGGAGGATCAGGTTCACGATCTGGAGCACGAGCACGATCGACAGCACCGCGGCCAGGATCAGCCACTTGGGGTCGAGCCAGCCCGATCGGCGGGGCCCGGCGGTGGACGGGGCGTCGGGGTTGAGCAGGTCGCTCAGCACCGGGTTGATCTGGCTCTCATGCAGGAGGCGCTCCAGGTCGGGGACCAGGACGAACACTCGGGAGCGCACCTCGGCAGGTTGGCGGGTGGCGGCCCACACGCGTACGTCGCGCAGGATCGCCCACGCGTGCTTGGCGGTGGTGGCCTGGGCCAGGTCGGCCAGGAAGCCCTCGAAGTCGTCGCGGGCGGCGAGAGACTGCGCGCCGGGACCGTCGTCCGGCGACGGCGACGGCGATGGCGATGGCGATGGCGATGGCGACGGCAGTGGCAGCGGCGGCGCGGCGGCCGGGTGAGCCTGCGTCCCCGCCTGCGCCTGGCCCTCCACCGGGGCCTGGGGCGCCGCCTGCGCGGGCCGGAACGTCTCAGCCGCCGCCTGCCGGGGCTGGGACGTCCGGCGGTAGGGGTTCGAGGACGCCGCCGGGGCGCGGGACGGCGACTGCCGCGTGCGCGACTGAGGACGGGGCTGCGAGCGGGACCGCGACTCGGCCTGTGATCCGGCCTGTGATCCGGGCTGTGATCCGGGCTGTGACCTGGGCTGTGACCCGGACTGAGGGCCGGACTGCGAGCGGGACCGAGGGCGTGGCGCCCAGGTGTCGTCCGCCCAGGTCTGCTCCGTCCCGATCTCGTCGGCCGCGACCTCACCCGTCCCGGTCTCGTTCGCGCCGGTCTCGGCCGCCGCCGTCGCGGGCGCCTCCTCGGCGGGCCGTGCGGACTGGGCGGGCTGGGCGGGCCGGGCGATCAGCGCCGTCGCGTCGTGGGTGCCCGCGTCGAGCCGCCGGATCCGCTCCTCCAGCGGCGTCTCGTCGCCGATGCCCAACCGCCGCAGCAGCGGCACCAACTCGTCCCGCGCGTACGCGTCCACGACCATCACCGCGATCACGCCGTACGTGTCGTCGAGGTCGGGATAGCGCAGGTCCACCCGCTCCCGGTACGCCCCCTGCGCCGACATCCCCGGCCACTGCGGCAGGAAGATGACCTCGGCGCCCAGCTTCAGATCGTCGCTCTCGTACGTGGAGAACGTCTCGGGATGGTGCCCGAGCACCCGGTCGAGGATGTCCACCAGCCCCCAGAGCTGCACCACGGTATCTCCGCGGGAGCCCACCGAGAGCGCCTTCCCTGGCGTGCGCAGGCACTGCGAGACGATCGGCGCCAGCGCCGCCGCCTCCGCCATGGCCCGCCGGTTGAGCGCCCGGTTGGCCTCCTTGAACGGCTCGAGCAGCACCCGCAGGTCGAGCGGCTCGTCGGCGTCGGGCAGCCGGGCCGCCCAGCCGGGCGCCAGGGCCAGCGCCTGGCGTACGTTCGGCATGGCCGAGGGCAGCGTGGCCGGCTCGCCCAGGTATGCCTGGACCTGGATCGTCCGCCTGCTGTCCGACCCGTCGGTCCGCGTGCGCGAGAGCACCGCCACCCGCCCGTCCACCAGCAGCCGGCACACGCTCGCCAGCGCGGCGGGGCCGGGGTCGAGCCAGGGCCCGAGCCGGTCGTACCAACCCCGGGTGTCGGCATCTCGCAGGGAGGAACGCACGGGGCCCAGCCCGGTACGCCGCTCGTCCCACGCGAACTGGATCCAGTCGACGCTGGAGTCAGGGCCCATCAGATTCCCACCTCCGGATGGCCGCGCAGGACGCCGGTCATGGCGAAGAGCGAGACCAGGGGTTCGAGGACGCGCCGGGGCCGGACACCCCGGGGAAAGCGCCCCTCGGCGGCGGCGCCCCCCGTCGCCGAGACGAAGTGCAGGGTGCACCTGCGGCACTTGTCGTACGGGCTGAGCCACGCCTGCGCGCCCCGCCGGTGCAGGAAGGCGTACGCGTCGCGGCTCTCGGCCAGGACGGCGTCCGGGTCGAGCCCGTCCGGCTCGGCGTAGAGCCAGGCGTCCACCGGCGCCTGGAATCGCACCGCGTCGCTCTTGGTGATCGCGATGGCGGCCGGGACGTCCAGCCGCCCGCCGCTCTTGGGCAGCCGGTCGAGCACGGCGCGGAAGGAGTCGTCGCCCATCCTGGCGGACCTGGTGGCGGCGTCGATCACGAACAGCAGCCCGCCGACGGCCGGGATGAACCTGGTCGCCTCGTGGGTGGTGCTGCGCAGCAACTCGCCGGCGATGTCGAAGAAGGCCACCGCGGTGGTGTGCCGGCCGTCGTTGACCAGCAGCGCGTCCATCGGCTCCGCGGTGGCCCGGTGGGTGGTGCGCGACAGCGCGATCCGCTCCACCAGCAGCGGATGCACGTACGTGTCGACGTACTCGGCGTGCCGTTCGATGTCCACCGCGTCCGCGGTCAGCCCGTACGGCCGCAGCCCGCCCTGCTCGATGGCCCCGATCATGGCGGCCAGCAGGTGGGTCTTGCCCGTCTCCGGCCCGCCGACCAGCCCGATCACCAGCGGGCGGCCGTGCCGGACATAGGTGTAGGGCAGGTGGTGCTCCAGGCTCGGGTCGGACACCGGGGCCGGGCAGCGTACGTGGGCGGCGCGCAGCAGGTCCTCCCGCAGGGCCTCGCTCACGTCGTCGAGGTCGAGCCGCCGGTACTGGCCGGCCGGGGTGCGCTCGTAGAGCTCGTCCTCGCTCCAGTCGAACTCGTGCAGGCAGATCGGGCAGAGCATCACCGGGTCACCACCCACAGGACGACGAGCAGGACGACCAGCACGGCCAGCGGCAGCCAGCGCGCCCACGGGGGCCGGGGCGGCTCCTCCTCCTGCGGTGCTGCTTCCTTGACGGGGTGGACGGCCGTCCGCTCGACGGCGTCGGGGTCGCGCCTGGCCTTGCGCGCCTGGTCGAAGGCGGCCCGGCCCTCCTCCAGCTTGAGGTCCTGCTCGACCGGGATCGACTGCATCGGGTCGGGCACCCGCAGCCGGTTGAGCACCTCCTGCGCCGACGGCGGCGAGCCGGAGAAGACGTCGTGGATGGGCTGGAGCGCCGGAGCGGCGGCGAAGTCGGGCAGGCCGGCGATCTCGCGGCCGGTGACCGTGCGGTAGAGCACCATGCCCGCGCTCCACAGGTCGTCGGCCGAGGAGGCGTGACCGGTGCCCTCGCGCTGGGCCGGGCAGGCGTAGGGCGGCTCGCCCAGCCGCAGCCGCCGGTCGCCGGCGAGCGTGGCGTGCCCCAGGTCGGTGAGCAGCACCGAGGCGCCGTCCCACCGTACGGTGCCCGGCTCGATGCGCCGGTGCACGATGCCGCAGGCGGCCAGGATGCGCACCGCCCGGAACAGGCTCGCCTGCAGAGCCCGCTGCTCGGCGATCAGCAGCGCGCCGAAGTGGCGGCTCACCGGCTCGCCCCGCCGGTCGGACAGCAGCACGAACGGCTCCTCCGCGTCCATGCTGTAGCCCATCAGCCGGGGCAGCTCGGGCGGGTAGGCGCGGCGCAGCCGGGCGAGCAGCCGGGCGCCCATGCGGGCCTCGTTCTCCAGCAGGTCGTACAGGTACTCGCGCTCGCGTCCCGCCGCCCTGGGCACCCGCCGCTGCACGAGCCTGGCGCCCTGGACGACGAGGGTCAGCCGCCGCTCGAACGGGTCGTGGTACGGCTCCGCCTCCACCTCCCAGGTCACCTCGTCACCTTCGGGCGTGACGAAGGTCAGCGGCTCAGGTTCCATCCCCACTCCAGTTCTCCTCCACCGTCCCTGGACGCAGCGGCACCAGGCGCAGCGTGCCGGCGTACTGGCCCGACCTGGTCCACACGACGCCCGGCGGGTTGCCCTGGCCGCGTACCGCCCTGGGCGCGAAGCGCACCGCGTACGCCTGCCGCAGCAGCGCCGCCAGGTCGCGGTCACCGCACAACTGCAGCATCTGCCCGCTCGGCGGGACCTCCAGAGCCCGTACGACCTGCTGCGACTGCCGCCACACCGCGTCCACCAGCTCCTGTCGCCCGCCGGACGCGGCGCCGTCGCCTCTGCCGTCTCCTGGGCCGTCTCCTGGGCCGAAGCCGGGGCGTTCCTGCACGCCCTTGTGGACCAGGTGGTAGCGGTACTGCCGCAGCGTCTCGTCCACCCGGCGCTCCAGCCCGGCCTGGGCGTCGCGGTAGTCGCCGTGCTCCAGCGAGGTCCAGCCGGGCTCCAGCCAGCCGGTCACCGCGTCGAGCAGGTCGCCGGTGATGACCTCGCGGAGCTGGCCGCCGCGGTCGCGCAGGCGTACGGTGACCTCCTCGTCGAGCGCCGCCGCGGCGGCGGCCTGACCGGCCTCGGCCTTGCTCCAGTCGTTCAGCGTGCCGGCCACCCGTACGCAGATCTCGCCCAGCGACGCCGCCAGCGTGCGGGCGGCGTCGGAGGTGTGCATCCGGGCCTCGCCGAGCATCCACTCGCTGGCCGCGACCCGCTCCAGCCGTGAGCGCAGCTCGTCCAGCGCCGTCCTCGCGTGGCCGAGCGCGAGCTGCTCGCGCCACCAGGCCCGCGAACGCCGCCAGAGGACGAAGCGGTCGATCAGCCCGGCCGGGAACGGGGCCGGCGCGTGCAGTGCGTTGAGCAGCTCGTCGGGGCAGATCCGCCACAGGTCGTCGACGAAGGCGGCGCTGCCGATGGGCGCGCTGTGGTCGGCCAGCAGGCGCAGCCGCGACACCAGCCGCGTCAGGCTCTTGCGCTCGGCCAGCGCCGACTCCACATCGGTACGCAACTCGCCGACGATCTCGCGGTGCCCCATGCCGGCCGGGGTGGCGAACTTGACGCCGTACTCGGCCAGCCGGTCGGCGGCGGCCTCGTCGGTGTGGTCGATCTCCGCGAACAGCCGGGCGACGGCCTCGCGGAACTCGGCCAGCGCCCGGCCCGCCGCGACCACCTCGTCCGCGATCGCGGCCAGGACCGGGGCCCCGTGGAAGTAGCCCAGGTCGTCGAGCGCGCGGGTGGCCCGGTCGATCTGCTCGGCGGCCCGCCGGTAGAGGCGCTCCGTCCGGCCCTCGGGGACGAGCGCGTCGAGCAGGTCGGCGGGCAGGTCCACGGTGCCGCTGAGCATGGGCAGCGCGTCGGCCAGCGGCGAGCTGAACGCGGCGGTGTCGGGCTGGACGGGCCCGTCGAAGCGCTCGGCCACCTCGTGGAACGCCTGCGCGAGCACCTCGGGGTCGATGCGGCCGGCCACGATGCGCCAGCCCGGCGAGGCGGTGCCGTACGGGATGTCGCCCAGCTCGTCGACCACCTCGTCGAAGACCTCCGGCTGGCTCAGCAGGTCGATCAGGATGGTCTCGGAGCTGACCCCCGGCCCGTGCGCCGCCTCGCCGGTGTCGGCGTTCCACAGGATGCCGCACGGGTCGCCCACCCACAGCACCCGGCGGCCCTCGCCGTCGAGCGCCGGGGGCAGCCGCAGGTCCGGCCCCACCGCCACGACCAGCACCGACCTGACCAGGCGCGAGCTGAGCACGTCTTGCAGCACCTGCTGGGAGCCGGCCAGCAGCTCGGTGCCGGCCACGACCAGCATCCGGCCGCCCAGCCGCTCGGGCTCGCCCTTGCGCAGGTCGAGCAGCACGACCGTGGACTCTCCTGTGCTTCCTCCGTGTTCATTCACCGACCAGCGCCTCCAGATCGCGCAGGTTGTAGGCCACTGCCTCGCCGACGCGCTCGAACGGCAGGTCGCGCGCCGCGGGCAGGGTGTGCGCCCAGAAGGCGATGAGCTGGTCGGCGCGGTTGCGCGCGCCCGACGGCAGCTTGGGCGCCATGATCTCCAGCAGGCCGAGCTGGTCGGCGGCCATGCCGGTGACCTGGTGGTAGAGCGGGTGCGGCACGCTCAGTGCGCCCGCCAGGCCGGTCGGGAGCGCGTTCATGAGCTGGTCGCTGACGAGGCCGCGGAACTCCTCGTCGCCGCCGATCACCCACTGCTCGTACGCGCGCAGCACGCTCGGCCAGGACGACGCCCTGCCGTACCCGGTCAGCGGGAGCGTCATCGAGCCGCCCTCGACGTCGATCCGGATCCGTGACGGCGAGTCCGGCTCGCCCTCCACCACGCCGACCCGGCCGTTCCAGAGCAGGCAGAGCAGCCGGTGCAGGATGCGGACCCGGTGCTCCTCCGTCGTGGCCAGGTAGCCGAAGTCGTAGCCCAGCCGCTGGCGCCACTTCAGGTGGTCCTGCGGCCGCTCGTCGCGCAGCGCGTCGCCCCAGCTATGGAGCACCTCCCGCAGCTCGCGGACCTGGGTGACGCTCATCGAGGTACGCACCTGCACGACCGTCACCGAGTCGGCGTCGATGTTGCGGAAGTCGGGCGCCCCCGGCAGGTCGATCCGCTCCTTCAGGAACCGCTCCAGGTCGAGGTCCTTGGCCGGGGCGGGATAGGAGACCAGCACCTTCAGGTCGCCCGTGCCGTCGGGGGTGAAACCGCCCGGCACCAGGTCGGCCAGCTTGAGCTGGAACTGCCGCACGTGCGGGTCGTCGCCCCCGGCCCCCGCCGCCTGGGCCAGGAGGTCGGCCAGCGACGGCAGCAGCGGCGGCTCGCCCAGCGCGGACGCCTCGTCGCGGTCCTTGAAGAGCTTCTTCACCTCCAGCTTGAGCCGGTCGCGCACCCAGTCGAGCGCCTCGGCCGGCTTGCCGGTGCGCCAGGCCAGGTCGTAGGCGTGCCGCCAGCCCTCGGCGCCGACCAGCACGTTGACCACGCCGGCCTCCGCGTCGGTCGGGCGCAGCAACTGCCGGGAGACGAACACGTCGACGAAGCGGCGCACCACCGTGTCGTAGAACGCCTCGGCGCCGGCCGGTGGCAGCAGGTGGTAGACGCCCACGCGGGTCTCGTACAGCTCGCCCGCGCGGCGCGCGAAGCGCTCGGGGTCGGCCTCGGCGTGCTCGACGAACGCCTGCGTGAACTCGCGCACCTCGCGCAGGAGCTGCTTGCGCCGCGGCTCCCAGCGGGGCATCTGGTCGGCCCACGCCCGGTGCCAGAGCCCCTGGCTGCGCCACAGATACCACGCCTCCTGGTCGGCGAGCGAGCCCTGGACCTCGGGGTCGGACCACTGCACCTTGCGGAAGAGCCGGTCTCGCATCGGGCGCGGCTGCGGGGGAGCCTCGGACATGTTCTCGTACGGCTTGCGCGGCTGGGCCCTGCGCTGGTCCAGCAGCCCGGCGAAGCCCAGCCGGTCGGCCTCGTGCACGTCGCCGGGCAGGCCCACGATCACCCGCCGCAGCCGGAACGGGTCGACGTGGCCGAGCCCCGCGATCGCCCCGCGGCGCACGTCCATCTCCTGGGCCATGGTCGGCACGACCCGGCTGAGCCGCCGCTCCAGCGAGGCCAGGTTGTCCTCCATCGCCCTGATCCGGTTGGCCAGCGCCTTCTGGACCTCGGCCGCGCCGGTGGCGGGCCGCGTCTCCGGCAGCGGCAGCGCCTCGCGGGTGTGGAGCGGTTCGAGGTTGGTGGTGGTGAACATGCGCCGGATCTCGTCGACGTTGGTCTCGGCGGCGCCCGGCGGCACCGTGTCGAGCTGCGTCACCGCGCGGGCCAGCAGCCGCGAGCTGACCAGGTCGGCCAGCTCCTCGACGGGCACGGTCATGGACGAGACGAACGACGTGGAGACGCCCCGGTTGCCGATGCCGGAGGCGGCCGGGACCTCCCGCTCGACGGCCCGGTTGATGAAGTCGTCGGCGAAGGACGCCTCGCCGCGGTCCTCCATGCCGCCGGCGGCCTCCGCGGCGGTGCCCTGCCGGGTGGCGGCCAGGGAGACGATCAGCGAGGCGACCGAGCGGTGCAGGTCGTCGCGCTCGACGCCGGGCGGCATGGTGAACAGGAACGCGGTCTGCACGGTGCCGGTGGCCAGGCGCACCTCGCCCCTGACGGGGTAGCGCACGCCCAGCTCGCCGGCGATGCCCTCTTCGTCCACCTGCGTGCCCGCGTGCGGCGCGTTCTGGTCGTCGACCAGCCGGAACAGGTCGAGCAGGCTGGAGCCGGCGTTCAGCCGGGCCCGCCGGCCGCCGCCCCTGCCCTCGGCGAACGCCGACGGCATGACGACCAGTGGGTAGACGCGCGCCCTGATGCCGCTGCGGGCGAAGGCGTCGCCGATCAGGTGCAGGTAGTCGTAGAAGACGCCGCTGCCGGTGCCGCCCGCCACGGAGAAGGCCACGAACACGTCGCAACTGCGCCGCAGCCGGCCGCCCAGCGCGGCCAGCTCGCTGCCCGAGTTGCTGATCGCGCCGATGGCGTCCTCCACGCCCTGCACCACCGGGCCGGTGCCGTGCCGCATGCGCTCGAACAGCGCCGCCCTGGCCACCGTGGGGAGCTGCCCGGCGCCGCGCATCAGCGGCGCGATGAGCGGCTCCTGCTCGCGCGGCGGCAGCCAGTCCTTGACGTGGTCGCTCAGCGTGGCGCGCAGGTTGCGGGCCACCTCCGGGTAGGAGTCGAACTTCGGCACCACGTCGTAGATCAGGTGCGCGGTGCGGCCGGCCGCGGGGAGCTCCTTCTCGGTGGGCACGACCCGGCGGCGCGTACGGTTCAGCTCGTCCTCGTTGAGGTCGACGTAGACGAACTGCAGACAGGAGGGCAGCTCGTAGGGCAGGTAGTTCTGCCATCTGAAGTTCCTGATCAGGTCCATGCCGTCCGGACCGCACAGCTCGTCACGCAGCCAGCGCTCCAGCTCCACCCCGACCCGGCAGCCGGTGCCGCCGAGCCCCACGAACATCATCGGATCGAAGATCCTCATGCGCTCCTCACAACAGGTCGTCGCCTGGCATCGGTCTGGAGGTCCTGCTCTGCCGCGGCTCGCCCACGCCGTACGCGGGCTGCTCCGTGCCGCCGACCCGGCCGTCTTCCACGCCCAGGTGGTAGTGCTCCGACAGGGGGATCGACCGGCCGGGGAACAGCGGGCCGAGCTGCCGCCCCGACGGGTCGCGGATCAGCACGGCCCCGCCCTCGCCCCGGCGTACCGCGTAGCCGGTGCCGAACGTGCCCACCAGGTTGCCGTCCCTGACGTCGAAGGTGAACTCGGAGCCCGCGCCGATGGGCGCCTGGAGCCGGCTGACGAACGGGCCGCCGGGCCGTTCGAGCAGGTGGAGGGTGAGGTCGCTGGGGTCGGCGGTCTCGCGCCGTGCGCGCCGCATGGCCAGCAGGATCGGCACCGCGACCGCCACGATCACCAGGAGGATCAGCAGCGCCTGGAGCGCCCGCCGCCACAGCGGGGTCGGCGCCCGCACCTCCACGTCCACGAACTCCTCGGCCACCATCTGCCCGGCCGCGTCGACCACCTGCACCGAGCCGCCGGTGCGGCCCTCGGCCGCGTCGGGGCCGACGCGGATCGTGAAGGCGTGCTCGGAGGCCCCCGAGGGCGCCTGGAACCGCTGAGGAGGCGACAGGATCACCGTGCCGGGGACGTCCACGAGCCGCAGGTCGAGCGGCGCGGGCTCGGCGTCGTTGGTGACCCGGACCGTGCCGGAGACCTCGCCGCCCGGCTCGACGGTGGCCGTGCCGAGGTGCACCTGGGCACGGATCCGGTCGGCGGGTCCCGCGATGCGGGTCTCGTACGGACGCTCGTCGCCGGCCACGCCCGGCCCCGTCACCCGGCCCAGGAAGGACAGCGCGCCCGTTGCGGTGGCGGGGATGACGACCTGGCCGGAGAACTCGCCGTCGTCCTTGGCCCGGTCGGGGTCGTCGCCGGTGTCGCCCAGCTCGACCGGCGTCTCCTGGAAGCCGTCGCCGGACACGCGCGCCGAGAACCGCAGGCCCGCCAGCGCCGCCGGGTCGGTGATCGTGCCCGTCCTGGTCTGCAGGCGCAGCCGTACGGTCACCCGATCGCCGGGCCGCGGACGGGGGTTGCCGAGGGAGATCGAGGCCCGCAGCGCGCCCTGCCACACCACGGTCGCGCTGACGTCCTGGCGGCTGACGCCCGGCGGCGACCTGAGCTGGACGCGCCACTCGCCGGGCACCGGGTTGCGGATGCGCAGCGAGTCGACCGGGCCGGACTTGCCGACGCGCTGGAAGCCCGACTCGTTGGCCTCGCCGTCGTCGGGCGCCTGGTTGCCGTCGGGGTCGAAGTAGGTGACCTGGATGCGCGGGTCGCGCTTGACCACGACGATCGAGCCGTCGGTCGCGATGATCGGGATCTTGACATGGAGATCGACCGTGGCGCCCGCCTCGAGTGAATCGGTCACCGACTCGCCGATGCCGGCGCACCTGGCGTACGCGAACGCCTCCAGCAGCGAGCGCTCGACGTCCGCCGACCCGGCCACCACCCTCGCCCGCGGGGTGGCCGTCTCCTGCTCGCCGCAGGGCTGCCGCCAGCCGCCGGCGGCGAACGCGTCGAGGCTGGCCTTGTCGGCCGAGCCGAAGCCCAGCGGCCAGATCTGCACCTTGGCCCGCTGGGCGTCCTGGAGGCTGCCCGCGATCTGCGTCTGGGCGTTGCGGTTGCGCGACTGGCCGTCGGCGCCGTACTGAGGGCTGTTGCGGACGTCGAGCACGCCGTCGGTGAGCAGAAAGACAATCTTGGCCCGCTGCTGGTCGTCGGGCTCGTTCATGATGTCGAGCGCCTGATCGAGCGCGGCGGCGTGGTCGGTGTCGTTGCCGTCCTCCGTGCCCCGGCGGCGCAGTTTCTCCACGCACCGGCTGAGCGACTCGCGATCCTGCGCGGTCTCCACCCCGGTCAGCGGGCAGACGATGTCGACGGCCGACTGGCCGGGACCGTTGGAGCTGCCGAAACCCACCACCGCCACCTGCGACTGGGGCGACAGCTCGCCGAGCGCGATGAGCTGCGCGGCGGCCCGCTCGCGGGTGACGTCCTGGCCGCTCAGGCTGCCCGACTCGTCGACCAGGACGACCACGCGGACGGGCTTGACGTCGGAGGGCGCGTGGGAGGGAGCCGCCTGCGCGGCGGCGGGGACGAGCACTGCGGCGGCGGCCACAGCCGACGCGAAAAGGAACCTGAGGGATGAAGTGACGCGCACATTTCCTCGCAGTTGCCGTTTTTCTTATCCGCTGAACGGAGAGAGGCCCCGAGAAGTTTCTGCCGCGATTACGGTCTTAACGATTGCCGGAAAATGAGTGTCCGAAATTGAAATAACCTGCCCCGCATAAAGAGATCCTACGACTTGGAACGGATTCCAGGCCGGGGAAAAAGCACGGGATACGCGGCACGCACGGGATCGGCCCGGCCTGATGCGGAAACACCTCTCATGCGCGGTCGCTGGAGGCCAGGGCGAGCGCCACGGCCAGCAGCGCGATCACCGGGGCCACCGGCGGGAACACCCGCAGCACGACCGTGGTCGCCGCCGCCCCGAGCGCCAGCGCGGCCAGCACGGCCACCAGCTCGGGCACGTGCGGCTGCCCGGTGCCCGGGGTGAGGTGCCGGGCGAGCGCGCTGGTCAGCGCGCCCGTGATGAACGTCGTCGAGCCCACGAAGGTGTGCAGCCGGTTGGTCACCGCGCTCTGGACGCCCATGGCCAGCGCGGCGGTGGCGATCAGCGGCAGCCGGGGCGCGCCCGCCGCCCAGCCCACGGCCAGCACGGCCAGCAGGGCCAGCTCCGCGCCCAGGGACAGCCTCGTACGGGCGCTCCAGCCCTTGGCCGCCGTCCTGGTCAGACGCAGGACGGTGGCCAGCGCGCAGGTGAAGGCGACGAACGCCACCAGCGAGCCGACGGCGTCGGAGAGCCGGGAATGGCCCGCCGAGACGCCGAGCAGCACCAGGTTCCCCGTCATGTTGGCGGTGAAGACCTCACCCAGGGAGAGGAAGGTGAAGGCGTCCACGGCGCCGGACGCCAAGGCGAGGCTCAGGACGGGCAGGCGGCGGCCGGACGACATGCTCCTCAGACCGCGTCGGCGGGCCGCGTCAGGCGGCGCTCGCGGACCAGCCGGATGACCCGCTCCAGGTCGGGCGTCATGTAACGGTCGTCGCCCAGCGGGGTGACGTACCTCCTCAGCTCGGCGTGCAGCGCCCGCGTGGCGGCGGCGAGCGGCAGCGGCGCCATCCTCCCCGCGATGAGGTCGATGCCCTGGGCCGCCATCAGGTACTGCACCGCCAGCACGGTCTCCAGCCGGTCGAGGTTCTCGTGCAGGTCTCGCGCCGAGGCCATGGCCATCGTGTTGTGGTCCTCCTGCCCGTCCTTGACCGGGCGCGACAGCGTCCCCGCGGGCGTGGCCCTGGCCTGCATCTCCGGGATCAGCGCCGCGGCCACCGTCTGCACCTGCACCATCCCCGAGTTGAGCCCGACCGACCCGCCGGCCAGGTTCGCGGGCAGGCCGTAGCTCCAGCGGGGCGACAGCAGCCGTCCTGACAGCTCCTGCGACAGCACCCCGACGTCGGTGATCTCCGCGTTCAGGCTGTCGGCCACGTGCCCCATCATGGAGCCGTCCCAGTTGCCGCCCATCACGAACTCGTACCCCTCGCCCTGCTCGCGCCGGAAGATCAGCGGGTTGGAGTTCGAGGAGTTGGCCTCGCGTACGAGGGTGCGGCGGGCGTCGGCGATCTCGTGGCGCAGCCCGGCCAGGATGTGCGGCGCGGCCCGCACCGCCACCGAGTCCTGGATGCGCGGCTCGTAGTTCGCCGGGTCGAGCTTGCGGCGGCCCTCGTCCGTCATCCAGCGCGAGCCCGCCACCATCGCCCGCAGCCGCGCGCTGACCGCGTTCTCCTCGGGGATGTGGCGCTCGGCGTGCGTACGGGCGTCCAGCGAGCCCCGCTCGGCCCTGGTCGCCTCCATGAACAGGGCGAAGGCCGCCTCCGCCTGGTCGGCCAGCACGGTGGCCCGGTCGACCGCGTGCATGAGCGTGGCGGCCAGCACGGTGCTGCCGCTGACGATCGGCAGCGCCTCCCCGGCCTGGAGGGTGAAGTCCCTGGGCAGTCCGGCCCTGGGCAGCAGCTCCGAGGCCGGTCCCTCCTGGCCCATGAAGCGGACGGGCGCGTTCTCGCCGATCGCCGCCAGGCCGGCCGCGGCCTGCGGTTGCAGGTCGCCGGTGCCCAGCGAGCCGATCTGCGGCATCCGCGGCACGACCCCGGCGTTGACCAGGTCGAGCAGCCGCTGGGGCACCTCGGGCCGGACTCCGACCTTCCCCCTGGCCATCTGGTTGGCCTTGAGGATCAGGGCGAGCCGTACCACGTGGTCGGGCAGTGGGTCGCCGACTCCTGCGGCGTGGGAGCGCAGCACGTTCCGCTGGAACTGCTCGGCCTGCTCGGGCGTGAGCGGACGGTCCTTCAGCGGCCCGAGCGCCTGGTTCCAGCCGTACACCCGCTGGCCGGGCAGGGCCGCCAGCGCGCCCGCCCGTGTCCTGGCCATGATCTCCCGCGCCTGCGGCGTCAGCCGCGCGGAGACCGGACGGCCCCGCAGGATCGCGAACGCGTCACGCAGCGAGAACGACCGCCCGTCCAGCACGAGGTCCAGCACCTTCGCGGGGACGGCCGGGGCCGCCGGCGGCGCGACGGGGTCGGCGACCGCCTGCCCCGGCACGACGCACAGGGCGGCGACCAGGCCCAGGCCGGTGGTCGTCCGCGCGACTTTGGTGATCAACGTACCCTCCGGCGCCACGGGGAAGATCGACTTCGCTCCGTTATAACCGGTGGTGTACAGGCTCGGGGGCCGGCTCGGCGCGGTCGGGAGGAGTGCTGACCCGCTCTCGACCGGCCTTTGGACGAGCCGCCGACCCGGGCCCCGAGCCGGGCTGTGGCGGGGCGCGTCACGCGCGGGCGGCGGCCTCCTGCTGCGGGGCCTGCTCGGGCAGGTCGAGGCTGTCGCGCAGCTTGGCCGGCTTGAGGAAGGCCGCCGCGACGAGCCCCACGGCCGCGATGGCCGCCGAGATGAGGAAGATGTGCCCGGTGGCGTCGCCGTACGCGGCGCGCACGATCTCCTTGACCGGCTCGGGCAGGGCGGCGATGTTGAGGCTGCCCGCTGCCGCGCTCCCGCCGGCGGGGATGCCCGCCGCGGCCAGCCCCTCGGCGATGTTGGTCGCCACCCGGTTGGCCAGCACCGCGCCGAGCACCGACACGCCGACCGTGCCGCCCAGCGAGCGGAAGAACGTGATCGCCCCGCTGGCCGCCCCGACCTCGCGCAGCGGAACGGTGTTCTGGATCACCAGCACGAGGTTCTGCATGGACATGCCGACGCCGATGCCGACCGCCAGCATGTACACCGAGACCAGCACCAGGTTCGTCTCGTGATCGATGGTCGCGAGACCCACGAAGCCGGCCAGCAGGACGACGAGCCCGGCGAGGATGTACGGCTTGGTCCGGCCGCTCCTGGAGATCATTCTGCCGCTGATCGTCGAGGAGAACAGCACACCGGCCATCATCGGGATCGTCAGCAGCCCGGCGGCGGTGGGGCCGTACCCGCGGCCGATCTGGAAGTACTGGCCGAGGAAGACCGAGCCGCCGAACATGGCCATGCCGACCGCGAGGCTGGCCAGGATGGCCAGGGCGGGCGTACGGCGGCTGATGACGTGCAGCGGCACGACCGGCTCGCGCACCTTCGCCTCGACCCACGTCGCCACCGCGAGCAGCAGCACGCCGCCACCGGCCATGGCCGCGGTCTGCCACGACAGCCAGTCGAAGGAGTTGCCGACGAAGGTGACCCAGATGAGCAGCACGCTGACGCCCGCGGCGATGAGCGTGGCGCCCCAGTAGTCGATGCTGACGTCCGTGCGCCGGACGGTCGGGAGGTGCAGCGTCTTGGCCAGCAGCGCGAACGCGGCGATGGTGAACGGCACGGCGATGAAGAAGCACCAGCGCCAGCCGAGCCACGAGGCGTCGGCGATGAGGCCGCCGAGCAGCGGGCCGCCGACCGTGGCCACGGCCATGACGGCGCCCAGGTAGCCGTTGTACCGGCCGCGCTCCTTGGGCGTGATCATGGCGGCGATGATGACCGTGGCGAGGATCTGCAGCGCGCCCATGGCCAGGCCCTGGACGGCGCGGAAGGCGATGAGCTGGCTCGTGTTCTGCGCGAACCCGCAGGCCAGCGAGCTGACCATGAAGATCACGATGGAGATCTGGAGCAGCAGCTTCTTGTTGAACAGGTCGGCGAGCTTGCCCCAGATGGGGGTCGAGGCGGTCGAGGCCAGCAGGGATGCGGTGACGACCCAGGTGTACTGCGACTGGCTGCCGTCGAGCGCGCCGATGATCTGCGGCAGCGCCACCGAGACGATGGTGCCGCTGAGCATGGCCACGAACAGGGCGAGCAACAGGCCGCTGAGGGCTTCGAGGACTTGGCGGTGGGTCATCGGCTCCGCCGCGGACGGCGCTGCCGGCTGGGCACTCACACGCAACCTCCGATCATGGGATGAAGTGTTAGGACTCGGACACCATACATGCTCAAGCGGCAACTTTGCGCATTGAGAATTTATTCCCCATGGGTAAGATGTTACTCATCATGGGCACGACAGCAGGGTTGCGTGAGCGCAAGAAGGCCGAGACCCGCCAGGCGGTGCACGAGGCCGCGCTGCGGCTCACCGTCGAACGCGGCCTCGACAACGTCACCGTCGAGGCCATCGCCGACGCCGCCAACATCTCGCGGCGGACGTTCTCCAACTACTTCGACGGCAAGGAGGACGCGCTGCTCTACGGCGACGAGCGGCGCCTGGGCACCCTCGTGCGGCGCGTACGCGAGCAGCCGCCCGCGCACTCCACCTGGCGGGCGCTGCGCGGCGCCCTGGAGAGCCTGTACGAGGAGTCCGGCGGCCCCGACAGGGAGTGGCACCTGCGCGCCCGCCTGGCCATGCGCCACCCCTCCCTGCTGGCCCGGCAGTTGGCGGCGCGGGTCCACCTGGAGAGCGAGCTGAGCCGGGCGGTGGCCGGACGCGGGCCGGGCCGGGACGGCGTCGATCCAGAGCTGGCCACGGCCGCCTTCCTGGCCGCACTCAGGGTCGCCACGCAGCGCTGGTGCGCCGATCACGAGTCCCGCACCCTGCTCGAACTCTCGTCCCAGGCCCTCGACCAGATGGCCCGCCGCTTCACCTGACACCACCCAGCCGCCCGCTTGACCTTTCTGTCGTGAAATGTCAATCCCTTGTCCGGTCACGAGATGGCGGAGACACTCCGAAGGGGGCCGAGCAGAACACGCACCGTCCGAACCCGCTGCCGAGCCCGCGCCGCAGAAGACGAGCTGGGAGGCGCCATGAGATGGCCGGCCGCGATCGCCGCCCTCGTGATGACGTTCACCGTGGGCGCGGCCGGAACCCCACGGGACGCGTACGAGATCTGGCTGGTCGACCAGTCCGACACCAACGGCCTGACCCACGGTGGCACGATCAACGTCTACGACGGCGAGAACGTCACCAGCCGCCTGTCGGCCGCCCGCCCCGCGCACGTGATCGACCTCGGCGGCGCCACGTCGTCACTCTGCCTGGCCCGCACCGGACGGAACCCGGTCAGGCCCCACATGATCGTGTTCAACAAGGCCGAGACCCACGCCGCGCTCGCCTTCGTCGCCAGCGGCCACGTGGTCGTCTTCGACGCGGCCTCCCGGCAGCCGCTCGCCTGCCTGTCCACGGAGGCCGGGGCCGGCGGCGCCCGTCAGGCGCACGCCCTGTGGCCCACCGATGACGACCGCTACCTCGTCATCGCCAACCAGAACGGCAAGAAGCTCGAACGCGTCCGCACCGACTACGCCGCCGCCACGTTCACCCACGAGCCCGCCGCCACGCTCGACCTCGCCACCTGCGTCACGCCGTCCGGCGCCCCCTGCCAGTCGCCCGCGATCCGTCCCGACAACGCGCCGATCTGCCCGTTCATCGCCTCCGACAACGGCCCGGTGTTCATCAGCCTGCGCGGCGGCGGCCTGTTCGTGGTGGACTGGCGGGCCACACCGATGGCCATCGTGGGGGAGTACGACGCCGCCCACGTGCCCGCGAACGGCTGCGGCTTCGTCGAGGCCAAGGGCGCCGTCTTCGGCGACGGGGGCGGCGGCACACCGGCAAACCTCGACCAGTTCAGCGTGTTCCGGCTGCCGCGCGGCGGCTACTCCGCCGCCAACCCGCCCAACACGCCTCCCGTCGAACGCCTCTACGACGACGACGCGCCCGAGCGCGACGCCCACGGCACCGCGGTCAGCGCCAGAGACCGCCACGTCTGGGTGGGTGACAGGGACGCCAACGTCGCGGAGGTCTTCGACGGCCGCACCGGCGCGCACACCGGCACGGTGTCGCTGACGTCGCCGTTCAGCGCCGATCCGACGGTCGACCTGTTCGCCTCGTCCCCCGACCGGGCGTGGGTGTTCGCCTCGACCCGCGGCCCCAACCCGCTCTCCGGCGACCCGCACTCCTCGCACGGCATGGACCCGGGCCTGCTGATCGTCCGCATGACGGACGGGGGGCGTACCGGTCAGGTGCGCGGGCTGGTCCCCATCACGAACGTGGACGCGGGCGGCGTCGAGCGCGCCGACGCGCACGGGATCCGGGTGCGCCAGGTCCGCTGACCCGACGGGCGCTCATGGCCGCCTCCAAGGCGGGCCCGACCCCTATACTGCTCGGAACATCAGGGTCGGGCCGGTGTCGCCGATGCCGGGGAGCGAACGCACGGCCGTCCGCGTTTGTCAAAACCCGATAACGAAGGGTGTACTGCCTTCCGGAAAGCTGATCTTTCGATCGAGCACGAGGAGGACCAGTGGACTTCAAGATCTTGGGCACCGTCCGCCTGAGCGGCCCCTCCGGCCTGGTCAGCCTCAGCCGCAAGCAGCGGGCCCTGATGGCCGCCCTCCTGCTGCACCCCAACACCACGGTCTCCACCGACCGCCTGATCGCCGCCGTCTGGGACGATCCCCCGCGCTCGGCCCTGGCCAACATCCAGACCTACGTCCACCAGCTCCGCCGCGGACTGGAGGGCAGCGGCCTGCGGCTGCGCACAGAAGGCTCCGGATACGTGTGCGAGGTGCCGCCAGGCAGCCTGGACCTGCTGGTGTTCGAGGAGGGGCTGCGCCGGGCGCGCAGAGACCAGGCGGCCGGCGACCTGTCCGCCGCAGATCGCGAGTACGCCGCCGCCATCGCCCTGTGGCGGGGCGCCCCGGCCGAGGACGTCCCGCTCGGCGGCGTCCTCGCCCCGCGCATCACCGAACTGGAGGAACGCCTGGCGGTGGCCAGGTCGGAATGGATCGACGTACGGCTCGCGCTCGGCCGCGACGACCTCGTCGGCGAACTGCGCGCCCTCGTCGCGGCCCACCCCCTGCGCGAGCGGCTGTGGGAGCAACTGGTCGTCGCCATGCACCAGAGCGGGCGGCGCGACGAGGCGCTGGAGGCGTTCCGCCGGGCCCGCGAGATCCTGGTCGCCGAGCTGGGCATCGAGCCGGGGCCGGAGCTGCGCCGCCTGCACGCCGCGCTGCTGGCCGGGGACGCCGAGCTCGACGCGCGCCCGGCGATGCCCGCGCCGTTCCAGCGGCTCTGCCAGCTCCCCGCCGACACCGCGGACTTCGTCGGCCGCGAGGCGGAGATCGCCGAGCTGCTGTCGCTGATGCGGGCGGCCACAGACCGGCTCAGCCCGCCCATCGTCCTCGTTTCCGGGCTGCCCGGCGTCGGCAAGACCACGCTGGCCGTGCGTCTGGCGCACCTGCTGCGCGCCGACTACCCCGACGGGCAGCTCTTCGTCCGGCTCGGCCAGGACGCGCTCGGCCCCCGCGAGCCCGGCGAACTGCTGGAGGTGCTGCTGCGCTCCCTCGGCGTGGACGGCGCGGTCATCCCGGCCCCGATCGAGGAACGCGCCCGGCTGTTGCGCCAGCGCCTGGCCGACCAGGCCGTGCTGGTCGTCCTGGACGACGCCGTCGAGGAGGCCCAGCTCCGCCATCTGCTGCCCGGCACGGCCCGCGGCGCCGTCCTGGTGACGTCCCGCTCGTGGCTGCCCGCTCTGGAAGGCGCCGTACGGCTCGCGCTCGACCCGCCCGACGAGAAGGAGGCCCTGCTGCTGCTGGAACGGGTGGCGGGCGCCGACCGCATCGGCATGGCGCCCGGCGCGGCCGAGGAGATCCTGCGCGCCTGCGGTCGGCTGCCGCTGGCCATCAGGGTCGTCGGCGCCCGCCTGGCCACCCGGCCGGTCTGGCCGGTCAGCGAGTTCGCCACCCGCCTGGCTGGGCGCGGCCTCGACGAGCTGGTCGTCGGCGGGCTGGACGTGCGGGCGACGTTCGAGCCGAGCTACGCGGCGCTGCCCGATCCGGCGCGGCGCGCGTTCCGGCTGCTGGGCCTGGCCGGGCTGGACAGCGCCGCGGAGTGGTCGATCGCGGCGCTGCTCGGGGTGCCCGCGCTGGAGGCTGACGCGGCTCTGGAGACGCTGGTCACCCGCGGCATGCTCACCTCGACCGAGGTGGACGGCGCCGGCCAGCCCCGCTACCGCCTGCACGACCTGCTGCGCGTGTACGCGCGCGAACGGGCCGAGGCCGAGGAGTCCCCCCGGCGGCGGGATGAGGCGCTGACCCGGCACGTGCTGGAGTGCCTGCGGCGAACCAGGGACGGCACCCGGCGCATTCCGATCCCGCTGGCCCCGCCGTACGCGCGCGAGCCGGAGACGGGCCCGGCCCCCGACGTACGGGCGGGCGCGGCCTGGCTCGCGGCCGAGCGGCGCACGCTGATGCTCGCCCTCACCAGCGCCGCCGAGCTGGGCCTGGCCAAGACCGCCACCGAGCTGGCCCACCACTTCACCGGCTATCTGATCATGGACAGGTTCCTGGACGACGCCGAGGAGGTCCAGAAGATCGTGACCTCCCTCGGCGACGAACGCGCCACGCGGCGGGCCCGGCTGCTGCTGGCCAGCGTGTACATCGAGCGCGGCGACTTCCTGCCGGCCGAGGAGCTGTGCGGTGACCTGCTGGCGGAGTTCAGCCGCGACGGCGACACGCACGGCACCGCGTACGCGCTCGTCGCCAGGGCCGCCGCCCGCCACATGACGGGCAGCGTCGACGAGGCCCTGACCGACACCTACGCCTCGATCGACCTCCTGGAGGCCCACGAAGACACCGCCGGCCTGGCCTACGCGTGGACCTGGCCCGTCTGGATCCACGCCGAACGCGGCGAGTACGGCCGGGCCGCCGAGATCGCGCGGGCGCGGCTGGCGGTGACCCGCGAGGAGGACCACGTCGTCCGCGGCCACCTCCTGCGCGCTCTGGGCGCCGCACTCCACCAGAGGGGCGAGACGGCCGAGGCCGTCGTCCGCTACCGGGAGAGCCTGGTGACCGCCGAGGCGAACGGCGACCGCGTCGAGGCCGGCAAGGTGCTGCGCCGGCTGGGCGAGGCGCTGGGCGCGCTGGGCCGCTTCGACGAGGCGGTCGAGACGCTGACGGCGAGCCGGCGGCTGTTCGTGGAGTGCGGGGAGATGGTGGGGGAGGCGCTGGCCGGGCACTCCCTGGGCGTCGTACGGCTGGAGCAGGGCGACCCCGACCGAGCGCTCCGCCACCTGCACGTGGCGCTGGCGGGGCTGAGCGACGGCGGGTCCCGGGTGTGGCGCGCCCGCACGCTCAGGGAACTCGGCCGGGCCTACGCCCTGCTGGGACGGCACGAGGAGTCGGAGGGGGCCTGGCGCGAGGCGCTCGCCCTGTTCGGCGACACCGTCGAGGCCAAGGAGGTGGCCGGCCTCCTGGGCGAGTGACCCGCACGCCGTGGGCCGGGGCGGGCAGCCAGGGGCGGGTGGTTCGATCGAGGAGGCGTACGACGACGGGCGCCTCCTCCCACCCGGCCTGGTGTCCTCGCCGACGAGCACGCCCCGCGGCGACAGGGCCGCCCATGGCCAAGAGTGCGCGGTGTAGTGGTGGCGGCCCGCTCGATGATGGTCTGCGCGTTCGCGGTGGCGCACGTTCCCGCATGCCGCACCGGTCCGCCGCCTCGGACGTGGAGTGATCGTGGACGGCGTCCCCGGCGATCGAGGTCTCCCCTGTGCCCCGGCAGCATCGACCAGGCGTAACCAGGTCGGCGTACCGCTCCCGAACACGCCTCGTCCTTCCGATCGTGATGACCCCCGGGAGGCGACCTCCCGGGGGTCACTCGTGCCTTCGTCAGCCGTTGAGGACGAAGGTGGCCGTGCAGAGGGTGCTGATGGCCTACTTGGCGTAGCGACGAGCGGTCTTGACCATGGGGGTCTCCCTGGTTCCTTCTAGGCGCGGTCGGCGCCGTCTGGGTCCAGAATGAGAGCCCTCACCAGAAAGTCCCTACAGGGCCACTACAGAGACCACAGAAACGATCATCTGGCGCGGACCACCTCCCTACCTCCCCGCGCCTGCCTCCGTCTGCCGCTCGGGTTCGGGTACGCCGTGGGAGTGCCGCCGAGCACCGCGTTCGCGGCGGGGCGGGGCACGGTAGGGCGGGGTGGGGCGGGTCAGCGGGGCATGACCTTGAGCGTGGTCGCCCGCGCCGGCTCGGCCACGATCGCCTCGACGTACTCGGCCCCGTAGCGGCTGTACTTGCTGCGGTAGGCGGCGTCGAGGCGCTCGTTCAGGTCGGGGTCGGCCTCCTCGGTCAACGTGACGTCCTTGTCCACGCCGTCGGCCTGGAGGTGACCCTCGTGGCTGACCTTGGCGGCGCGGAACCAGGCTCCGTCGAGGCCTCGGTAGGACCGGACGAACACATCGTCGCCATCACGGACCACCCAGATCGTCACCGGTTCGCGCTGGGAGCCGTCGTCGTCGAGGGGCGCCATCGCCACCTCGGCGGTCGACTCGATCCTGTTGAGTTCCTCGTTCGTCCACGTGCCCATCGGTCTCCCTCTCTGTGCTGGTGTCGTGGTCAGGGACGGGGCCGCTGTTTGACGGCGCGGCGTTCGCCCGTGGCGCGGTGGGCCGCCGCGGCGGCCCGGTCGAGGGGAGAGTCGTCTCTGGCCCCATTCCCCGCGAAGCCGCAGGTCAAGCAGGCGGCAGAGGATCAGCGAGGACGCCCGGACACCCGGACGTATGGCGGGGCCGGGCGCCCGCGGGGCGCCGGGCGGGCCCGGCCCGCGCTCGGGGGCACCCGCGCCGTCAGGAGAACCGTCAGAGGAGCCAGCCGAGAGCTATCAGGGGAAGTGCCAGGGGAGCCGTCAGGAGATGAGCCGCTCTCGCACCCCCGTCAGCGGTAGATCAGATATCTCTCGCGAACGGCCGCGAACCGGCCCAGCTCGGACTGCCACCCCTCGATCACCTCGTCCACCGACCTCCCCGAGTTGAGCGCGGTGCGCACCCACGGCGAGCCGGTGAGATTGTCGATCCAGTACTTGGGCGACCCCGGGCTGCCGACGTCCGACCAGGCGAACCCGTCCGGGTACAGGCTCCTGACCGTCGACAGCACCGCGATGCCGAGCCGGACCGCGTCGAGGCGGCGCCGATCGTCCACGTGATCTGCGCGCCCCCGCACGACTGGCCCTGGTAGAGGGAGAGGTGGGCTGGAAGTACGCCTCCCGGAAACGTACCCCCGCAGCCGCAGGTCGTTGAGCGCCTGAGCCCAGCGGTGGTCGATGTAGGGCGCTCCGACGATCTCGAAGGGGCGGGTGGTGCCGCGTCCCTGGGAGACGTTGGTGCCGGAGAACAGGCAGGTGCCCGGATAGACGTACGCGGTGTCCACGGTCGGCATGTTCGGCGAGGGCGGCACCCAGGGCAGGCCGGTGTCCTCCCAGCTCATGTCGCGCCGCCAGCCCCGCATCTCGACGACCTCCAGCTCGGCCGCCCGGCCCGCGTGCCCCGGCACGAACTCGCCGTTGAACAGCCTGGCCAGCTCGGCCACGGTCATGGCGTGCACCAGCGGGATCGCCTCCCCGCCGATCGTGCTGGCGTAGGCGGGGTCCAGCACGGGGCCGAGCGGGCGGCGGGCCGTGATCGGGTTCGGACGGTCGAGGACGACGACGCGCAGCCCGGCCCGCGCGCAGGCGATCATCGAGTCGAACATCGTCCAGATGTAGGTGGAGAAACGCGGCCCGACGTCCTGGATGTCGAAGAGCACGGTGTCGACCCCGGCGCTCGTGAAGAACCCGGCCAGCTCGTCGGGCGTCTTCTCGAAGGTGTCGTAGACGGGCAGCCGCGTCTTGGGGTCGACGAAGAAGCCCTCGGAGCCGCCCGCCTGGGCCGTACCGCGGAAGCCGTGCTCCGGCCCGAACACGGCCACCAGGTCGATCCGGTCGTCGGCGGCCATGACGTCGACCTCGTGCCGCAGATCACGCAGCACGCCCGTCAGGGTTGGTGACCACGCCGACCCGCCGCCCGCGCAGGTCGCGGTAGCCGCCGCCGATCAGCATCTCGAGCCCGGTGGACACCCGCCCGCCCGTCGCCGTGGCGCGCGCTGCCGGGGGAGCCGCGAGCGCCCCGGCCGCACCGGCCACGAGACCGCCGAACAGGCTCCTGCGACGCATCAACGGCCCCGCCCGACCGCGATGTCGGCCACCACAGGAAGGTGATCCGAGGCCGTGGTACGCGGCACCTCCGCGGCCAGCACCCGTACCGACCGGGAGACGGCCACGTAGTCGATGCGCCGGTCCGGCACGTCGGCCGGGTAGGTCGTCTCCGGCCTGCCCGCCATCGCGTCGGTCAGCTCCCGCCACAACGGCGCCAGCTCAGGCGCGTCGGACCGGGCGTTGAAGTCGCCGAGCAGCACCTGGGCGCCCTTCCCCGCCATGATCTTGAGCATGTCGGCCACCTGCGCCTGCCGGACCGCCGGATCGGCCCGGTAGTCCAGATGCGTGGCGTACACGTGCACCCGGGCACCCTTCGCGTTCACCACGACCTCGGGGAAGCCGGGCGCGGGGGCGGGCACGGGGTTCGGCGTCTGCGTCGACAGGCGGGTGACCGAATGGTTCTCGGCGTGCAGGATCGGATACCTCGACAGGATCGCGTTGCCGTACTGCCTGCGCGGTGCACCCTCCTGCGGCGGGTCGAGGTCGTAGATGGGCCCGAAGTACACCCGCATGCGCAACGCGCCGGCCAGCTCGGTGGCCAGGTCCCGCCACTCGCTGCGGGCGTCCCAGTGGGCGTCGACCTCCTGCAGCGCGATGACGTCGGCGTTCAGCGCGCGGATCGCGTCCACCTGGCGCGCGAGGTCGAACCGCCCGTCCTGCCCCGCCCCCGCATGAATGTTGTACGTCGCCACCCGCAACCGCACCTCACGCCCCTGAGCTTCGGCCAGGGCGGGCGAGGGCACGGCAAGCACGGTGGCGAGTGCGGCGGCTATGAGCGTGGTGGTGAGGAAGAATCGTCTCATCGGCTGCGGTCTCCGTTCATGATCTCTATTTTTCACAAACGGACACTCTCCATAATCCGGACAACCGATACCCGGACGGCAAACATCACCCAGATGACACCCCCCAAAACACTTCTCCCGCACACCCACCCGCGACTACGGAGGAGGTACAGGCCGCAACCACCCCGTAAGGGCACCACATCCGGCCGAATATGATCGACTCGGGCTCCACCAACCCGGAGGACCATGGAATGATGTCGGTGGAGACATCTCTCCTCGGCGGGCGCCATGACCGGATCCGATGCTCTAGCCTTAGCATGCGCGCGGCTCGACATGATCCTCTCGTCGTCCGCCGCACGTCGACACAACTTCATCCAGGGGCGGTAGCTCAGCCGGTTAGAGCATCGGACTCATAATCCGTGGGTCGTGGGTTCAAGTCCCACCCGCCCTACTCTCCAACACCGCATCCGACCTGGGCTTTCTCGGTTCTCGTCGGCCTCCAGCCTCGTTGTTGATCATGATTGGTTGCTCGGCGGTTGCTCTTGTGTACGGACTGTGTTTCGCGGTAGATCGTTTAGATAGTCACTGTCAGTTCAGACCCCAGAGATCACCATACGAAGATCAACCCAGAAGGTCTGCACAGCGCCGCTGGTCAGCGGCGGCCTGACGGCCGGTCAAGCCTTGTCCAAGTGGGCTCGTCTCCCCGGCCAAGCCGTCCGTGACCAGCAGATAAAAGATCCGCTGCTTCTCGCGGCGATCCGCTCGACTCTTCACGGCGGAAGGCTCACGATCGATCGGCTTGTACCGCTTCATAACTCATCGCGTGGTGCCTGATCTGCGGCTTTGACCTCCAGACGTCGTGTGGGCAAGATCTCTGCCTGTGCTGGTTCGTCTGCTGTATCTGACCTTGATTTGGGTGTTCGGCTGGCTGGTGTTGCTGGGTCGTAGCCAGGCGTCCAAGGATGTCGAGATCATGGTGCTCCGGCATGAGGTTGCCGTGTTGAAGTGTCAGGTCGTCCGTCCGAAGCCGGGCTGGGCCGATTGGGCGCTCTTGGCGGCCTTGGCCCGCGTCCTGCCGACGGTGCTGCGAGCTCATCGGCTCGTAACCCCCGGCACCCTATTGGCCTGGCATCGTCGTTTGATCAAACGCGCATGGGCCTACCCACACCGCGCCGGCCGTCTTGCGATGAGCAAGGAGGTCGGAGAGTTGATCCTCCGCGTGGCACGCGAGAACCCCAGGTGGGGGTACCGGCGGGTCCACGGCGAGCTGGCTCGGCTCGGCGTGCAGGTCAGCGAGGCGACCGTGCGACGGATCCTGCGTTCACGTCGGCACGGCCCGGTGTCGCGAAGCTTCGACACCTCTTGGCGGACGTTTCTACGGCTGCAAGCGAAAGGATTGCTCGCCTGCGACTTCTTCCACATCGACACGATCTTCCTGAAACGCCTGTACGTGTTGTTCGTGATGGAGGTGGAAACACGACGTGTGCACATCCTGGGTGCCACTGCCCATCCCACCGGGGTTTGGACAGCTCAGCAGGCGAGAAATCTGCTCATGGACTTCGGGCACCGGGCCAGGTCATTCAGGTTTCTCATCCGTGACCGGGATACCAAGTTCACCGCCGTCTTCGACGAGGTCTTCACCAGTCTGGGCGTCACGGTGATGAAGACACCGCCACGGACCCCTCGAGCCAACTGCTACGCCGAACGCTGGGTCCGAACCGTCCGAGCCGAATGCACCGACCGCATGCTGATCTACGACGAACGCCACTTGCGATCAGTCCTGAACGAATACGCCGAGCACTACAACAACCATCGCCCGCACCAGTCCCGCCAACAACGTACTCCCGATCAAGATGAGCACGTCGTGCCGCTGGAAGGCCGGATTCAGCGCCGAAAGGTGCTCAGCGGAGCCGTCAACGAGTACCACCGAGTCGCCTGACCAACCTGAAGAAACACCAGCTCAAACCACGTGCACGAGTTCTGAAGCGGTACAAGCCTCCTGTTCGCCCAGTTCCCTGCCCGCGGCGAGTTCGGCCAGAGTCTCGAAATACGCTTCGCGTGGCGCGCCAGGCGTGAAGAGCAGCAAGATCGATGCCGGCGCTCCTATTACGTTCCGGAAGGCGTGGACACCACCGGGCGGGACGTGCAAGAAGTCTCCGGCGCGGCCTTCGCGCCAACGCTCACCGTCGTACAAGCTGACCGTGCCTTCCAGGACAAAGAAGGACTCGGACATGACCCGGTGAAAATGCGGTCCAGGACCGCTCTCGTCAGGTCCGAAGTTCCAGCGATAGAGCCCGAAAGCGCCGCCTGTGGAACGTCCCGTCGCGAGGTAGTGGATGTTGCGGCCGCCATATGACAGGTCGGCTGGCTGCGTTCCCGATCGGAAGGTCGCGCTGACCACGCCGATGTCGCCTTCGTAGTGTGGGGGCGGATATGACAACCTCGGATCCTTCCAGCTGGTTGATCGTCGCCATTTGATCGAATGTGGGCTACGGTGCGCCACCTTGCGCGGCCGCTCGTTCGCCTCGGTCGGATGCGTCTCGTGAGGCGCGTTCGGTTGCGAGGGCGTCGAGGTGACGCGCGATGGCGGCGGTCAACGACTCGGCGGTGTGGATGTCCGGGCGCATGGCCGCATGCACGGCGAGGCCGTCCAGCAGAGCATGCAGGCGTTCGGCCTCGGCCGGTACGTCGGTCGGAGCCAGACCGGCTGCGGACAGGTCGGCGACTATCGTTTGGCAGCCGGCCCGCAGGGCGTCGTATCCCTCATCGCGCAGGGCCCGAAGCGCGGGGTCGACCATGGCCCGGGAGGTGAAGGCCAGCCAGACTTCGTTTTCTGCCCGTCGTTCGTCGTCGAGCGGGAGCAGTTCGTTCAGTACGCGCTGAGCTCTTCGCCGGGGGTCGGGCTCGGGCTCCAATCCGGCGAGGCGAGACTCGATCCGGTCGATGACCGTCCGGAACGCGAACACCATGAGCTCGGACTGGCTGGCGAAGTAGTGCCGCAGCGAGCCCATCGACAGTCCCGCCTCGCGGGCGACGTTGCGGACCGAGGCCTGCTCCAGGCCGTCGCGGCGCATCACCCGCAACACGGCCTCGGCCAGCAGCAGTCGACGCTCCGCCGGATCCACCACTTTGGGCACTGCCCCTTTATAGCACAGTCGTGTTACCGTACGGGCTGTTAGCACAGTCGTACTACAAACTTTGGAGCCAGACGGTGACGCTTTCCCGCATGACCGACCACAGGCCACGCCCACCCCGGCGCGGCCCGACCGCACTGCTCCGCAATCGCAGCGTCCAACTCGCCGCCCTCGGATGGCTCGGCTGCAACGCGGTCGTCCTCGCCATAGCGGGCGACACGCTCCCGTTCGACTGGCTGGCCGCTGCGACCCAGACGCCGGCCAGCCGCCTGCTGGACGCTAACCTGGCCCTGGCCGAGGTGCTCCTGCTCACCGCGCTGACACTTTGGCTCACCCGCAAACGAGCGTTACCCAACCTGGCCGACCGCGCGCCCGAACGCTCGGTGGCCGCCCGCGAGACGCTGCTCCTGCTCCTGTACGGGGCCGGCGCGCTGGGGCTGGGCTTCCTCCTTGGCCGACTCGCCGGATGGCATCCGTTCGGGCTGCATCTCGCCGGCTCGATCTACGGAACGCACGAACACGTCAGCCCCGCCGAGTCCATCGCGTGGGCGGCCTACAACCTCCTCATCTACGCGGTGATCCCGCTGCTGTTCTTTCGGCGGCGCTACTCCGCCGAGGCGCTCAACCTCCGCTCAAGCAATCGCCGGGCCGACATCGTCCTCATCGGCGCAGTCCTCTTGATCGAGTCGCTCGTCCAGGTCGCCGCGCTCGCCCCCAGGATCTTCGAGCTGGCCCCCGGCCAGTTCGCGCTCGGGGTTCCCCTGACCTTCACGTTGTACCTCGCCGGCGCGGTACTACCTGCCATGATCTTTATCTACGCGATCCTGGTGCCGCGCTTTCTCCGCCTCACCGGATCGCCCGCCACCACAGTGATCCTGGGCGGGCTCACCTACACGGCGTTGCACATCTGGGACGCCTGGACGGTGTTCACCTCGCCCGGCAACACCGCCCTGTCAATCGTCTTCCTGCTGCTGACCTACTTCGCGCCGGGCATGTTCAAGACGGTACTCACGTTGCGCACCGGCAACGCATGGGTTCACGTCTGGGGCTACCACGCGCTAGTGCCCCACACCCTCATCGACGCACCACACATGGTCCACGTCTTCCACCTCAAATAGAAGCCACCGGCCACCGCACCGCCATGGCCGACGACCAGGGCCGGGAGTCGCCGGAAGCGCTCGTGGAACCGGACGCTGACCTGGCCCGACAGCAGGAGACGATCGGCATCAGACGGAACCGGCCGGCCGCGCTGCCGGCGGAGGCGGACTCGCATCCCAACTCGACGACATCGCCCGAGATGGAGGCCGCGATGGTTGCGAACCTGGACTCTGGCTCCCGATCACATGGGCCCGCCATGCACCGCCTGGGCGGAGAACGCGGCCGGCAGGCAGCGGCTCAGCACGAAGTACACCGAGGTTTCACCCGCCCGAGGTGTCCCGGCCAATCGTGATCATACTGAAGGAGCGATGGTGATGCTGAGGATCGCACGCGCCGCGCTGTTCGCCATGGTTCCCGTGGAGCTTATGCTTGCGGTCCTGCTCGTGTCCGGCGCGTCACCTCCCAGCCCGCTGATCGCGATGGCCGGGGCGGCTGCCGTCACGGTGCTCATCCTTGAGGCGGCGACCCTGTACCGGCTGTTCGGAGCCGAACGCCGGGGCGGCGCGAACCGACGGACGGTGTTGCGGGCGAGCTGCAGCCAACTTGTCCCCGATCAGGTGCGCCGACTCGTGGGATTCGACGTGAACGGCATGGTCAGCCTGGCTCTGTGGGTCGCCCGGCGCCACCACGGCGTGCCGTACGGCACCACCGCCATCTCCTACTCACGCGCACAGACCTCCGCAATGATGATATTCGTGTTCGCGATGGTCGTGGAGTTGGTGGTCGCGGAGATCCTGCTGCGGGCGCTCGGTGCACCGGTCGGCCTACGCACCGTGATTCTGGTGGCTGACGCCTATAGCGTCCTGATCGTGCTAACGGTCATCGCGGCCTGCATTACCCGGCCCCACGTCGTCTCCGCTTAGGAGGTACGCATCCGTTACGGCGTGTTCTTCGACCTGCGCGTCCCGCACACGCAGATCGCCCAGGTACGACACATCCGGAACTTCAACGAGAACGGCATGGTCAAGGTGGAGGACGACCGGCTGGCCGTGGCGGTGGCCTCCCAGACCAACCTGATCCTCGAACTGACTGAACCGATCACCGCCGTCCGCCCTCTCGGCCGCCGCGTCAAGACCCGCACGATCCGCTTCTTCGCTGACGATCCCAGGGCCGCTATCCGCGTGCTGCAACCCCGCAGGAACACGCGCCCGAATCCTGAGGGCGCAGGGCCAGGATCTCCACGTCCTTGATCGCGTGAGAGCGGGCCTTCAAAGTGAGCCTGTCCCGCTCGAAACACGGCTGCGTAATGTGAGCTGGGGTTTTGCTGCACAATCAAGGCGGCGTCGGAACAGAGCGGACAGCCATGAAACGGTTCGATGAAGACATCCCTGACATACATTCGGATGTGCAGCTGACGGCGCGTGAGGATCAGGACTCGGTCATCAACATCCGCCCGGTGGGTCCGCTGGGGTTGCCGATATCGACATCCCTCGCTGGGCACAGATCCGCGCCCTCAACGCCGGCGTTGTCCCGGCTGGCGCGCACCGGCCGGGACTGGCACCAACTGCTGGAGCTGTGCTCCTTGTCAGGGGCGCTGCTGGCCGACAACGACGGCGTCTACGACCCGGGTTTCTACAACGACCGACTGCTGCTGGGGTTGAAGGGCACGATGAGCGAGGCCGAGCTGTATCTGATCCGGCAGCGGATGCTGTCGGGTCGCCTTGCCAAGGCCGAACTCGGGGAGCTGGCCTTCCAGTTGCCGATCGGGTACCTGCGCCGCCCTTCGGGAGAGGTCGTCTTCGACCCCCGACGAGCAGGCCCAGACGGTGGTTCGCCTGGTCTTCGACACCTTCACCCGGCTGGGCACGCTGAACGCGGTGCTGCGCTATCTGGTCGACCACCAGATCCAGCTGCCGGTCCGGGTGCGTGGCGGTCCGGCCAAGGGGGAGCTGGAGTGGCGGCGCCCGACCCGGGAAACATTGCAGATCATGCTGCACAATCCGATCTATGCCGGGTACCACGCCTACGGGCGGCGCCGGGTCGAGCCGCGTAACAAGCAGCCGGGCCGGCCCAGTACCGGCCGGGTCGTCCGTGACAGCAACGACTGGCTAGGGAGTCGTCTGAACGCGTGGCGCGGCCGCCGGGTCAGGTCTTGGGCGGCATGCAGCCCAGCTCGGCCAGCTCGCGCATCCCCTCGTCCGCCCGGGTGGGCAGGAGGAGCAGAGTGCAGGCGCGCTCGAAGCGGGCGTCGATCCGCTCCCAGACCACCACGGCCGTGTGCAACTGGCCCTCGTCCTCGTACAGGCGGCCCCTGGCGCGGGCCAGGCAGGCGGCGGCCCACTTGTTCTCGCCGATACTGGTGGCGGTCAGCCGGTCGGCCGCTCCCGGCAGAGCGGCGGCAACCGCCAGCTCTGCCGCAACCGCCTCCCGGTACGGTGCTGTCGCCGAGCTCGAGCGGCCGATCAGGGCGGTCTCCACGAGCTCGGCCGCGTTGTCGAAGCGCCCGTGGTGCAGCGCCAGCCTGACGTCGGCGAACGCCATGAACTGGCCGTACCGTTGCCGGTCAGGTGGGTTGAGTGCGCGAGAGCGCCACAGGCGCGAGGCGTCGTCGTCGCCGCGCAGGCCGTGGGCGAGCGAGAGGGCGCCGACAGGAGCGCTGAGCTGTGCGCCGAACGGCCGGCCCACCCGTTGCCAGCCTTCCCATACCGCCGCTTCCAGGGTCAGCGCCTCGTCGAAGCGGCCGGCGAGTACCAGCGGTGTGATCATCTGAGCGGCTGCCAGGTAGGAGCCTCCCACCAGGTCGTCGTCCATGGCCTGGCGTGCGACGTCCAGGGCGGCGGGCAGGTCGCCCACGCCGAGAGAGCTGTACAACGCCATCCTGAAGATGTCCACGATCTCGGGGCAGGCATCGGGGGCGTGCCGTGGCAGGCTCTCCAGCAGTGACAGACGCTCGCCGGCGACGCGGCGGGCGTGGCGTCGCCTTCCCGCGCCGAGGGCGGCGAAAGCCGCGGTGTCCAGTGCCGCGCTGACAAGCACAGGATCCCCGCTCGCCCGCGCCGCCTCCACCGCGGCCGCGACCGGCGCCGGATCTGCCCACTCGCCATCCCCGTCCGTGGCCGCCGGCGTGGCGTCGGTGGCGGACCCGTCCTCGTTCGCTATCCAGGCTGCCGCGGCCGCCAGATGGGCGGCCACCACCGGGTCGGCCGTGTCGCCGGCGGCTCGTGCCTCTGCCAGGAGTTCGAGCTTCCTGGCGTGCGGTATCTCCTCCTCGAAACCGGCGTGATGGCGGCAGGCGATGCTGACGGCGGAGGCCAGCGTGATGGCCGTCAGGTCGCTGTCACCCGCCTCGCGTGCCCGGCCGGCGGCCTCGAGCAGCATTCCGAACGGCTGCTGCCCGGCGTCGCCGATCGCGTAGGTGCAGTCGGACGCCGCGCGCAGGTCGGCAACCGCCTCCAGCGGAGTCGGCGCCCGCCGCGCAGCCGTCTCGTAGTGGCCGAGCGCCTCCATGAGGAACCTTCTCGCGTACATCAGGTGCCCGAGCGCCCGGGCCAGCCGGTGCGGCACGTCCCCGGGCACGTCCGGTGCCCGAGCCAGTGCGGCACGCAGGTTGTCGGCCACGGCGTCGAAGTCGTCCCGCCACGAGCCGGCCGCCCGGCCGTCCAGCGCCGTCTCCAGATTCGCCGCCATGCCCGCGGCCCACTCGAGGTGCAGCTCCCTGACCGCTTCCGCCTCGCCCGCCGTATCGAGCCGCTCGGCGGCGTACGCACGCACGGTCTCCAGCAGTCTCCACCTGTCCGCGCCGGAGCGGCGGTGAACGGTGACCAGGCTCTTGTCCGTCAGGCGGCCGAGCACGTCGGCCGCGGCGCTCCGGGCCACGCCAGGGCTGACGGCCACGACGGCGTCCAGGTCGAAGGGGCCCGCGAAGACGGCCAGCCGCCGGAACAGCGCCCGCTCCTCCCCGTCCAGGAGCTCGTGGCTCCATCCGATGACCGCGCGCAGCGAGCGGTGCCGCTCGTCGGCGCCCCGGCCGCCCGCCAGCAGGCGCAGGCGGTCGTCCAGTGCGGCGAGGAGACCATCGGCCCCCAGAGCGGCCACCCTGGCCGCGGCCAGTTCGATGGCCAGCGGCATCCCGTCGAGCCGGGCGCACAGCAGCCTGAGCGTGGCGGGGTCGGCGGTGAAGCCCGGATCCGCCGCGGTGGCGCGGTCGAGGAAGAGCAGTTCAGCGTGAGTGGTGAGCGGCACGGGGGCCGCCGTGGCCGAGGCCGGGGGGAAGGGGAGCAAGGCAAGAGTGCGTTCGCCGGGCACGCCGAGGCGCTCCCTGCTGGTGGCCAGGATCCGGGTGCCGGGGCAGCGGCTGAGCGTCTGCTCAGCGAACCGGGCGACGGTGTCGATCACATGCTCGCAGTTGTCGAGGATCAGCAGCGCCCTGCCGTCGCCGAGCCGTTCGGCGATGGCCTCGTGCAGGTGCTGGTCCGGGCGTTCGGTGACGCCCAGCGCGGCGGCCACTGCCTGGGCGACATACGCCTCGCTCACGGGCACCAGGTCGACAAACGCCCCTCCTGAGGGAAAGGAGCCCTGGGCGCTGCCGGCCGCCTCGGCCGCCAACCGCGTTTTGCCGACGCCGCCCGGACCCACCAGCGTCACCAGGCGGGCGGCCCGCAGCGCCTCCAGCAGCCGCTCGCGCTCGGCGGTGCGGCCGATGAACGTGGTCAGCGGCGCGGGCAGAGCGGCGATGCCGTCAGGCTCGGCCGATCCCTGCCCGGCCAGTTTGCCGAGTTCCCGCCGGTCGGCGACCCCGCATTTGCGCAGCAGCGACGACACGTGGTTCTCGACGGTACGGACCGACAGGTGCAGGTGAGCGGCGATCTCCGCGTTGGACAAGTGCGCGCCGAGCAAAGCCAGCACCTCTGCCTCACGCTTGGACACGGCCCCTGAATACGCGACAGACACCGCCCCATCATGCCCTGCCTCCCCGGTCTGCGTGATCCGTTGCGTGGTCCTTTGGGTGGCGAGCTAGGTACCGGCCACCGATGTCCGCATGGTCCCGTATCGCCAGGATGGGCACATCAGCAAGAACACCGGAAAATGGAGCATCACCATGGGACGAGTCGTTCTCTCCGTCTTCACCACCATCGACGGCGTCATCGAGAACCCGCACGAGTGGACCTTCCAGTTCGTCAGCCCGGACGCCATGAAGACCGGCCTGGACCAGATTCGCGCCGCGGACGCGCTGCTGCTCGGCCGGGTCACCTACGACGGCTTCGCCGCGGCCTGGCCGAGCATGACCGACGAGGCCGGTTACGCCGACAGGATGAACTCCCTGCCCAAGTACGTCGTCACGACGACCCTGAACAAGGGCGAGTGGAACAACACCACCGTCATCCGCGACAACCCGGCCGAGCGGATCGCGCAGCTCAAGGAAGAGATCGAGGGCGATATCCTGATCTTCGGCAGCGCCGCCCTCGTCCGGTGGCTGCTGCGCGAGCGGCTCATCGACGAACTGCGCCTAGTCACCTACCCGGTCGTGGCCGGCAAGGGCGCGCGACTGTTCGACGAGTCGATGGACACCACCGTGCTCCGCTTGACCGGATCACAGGCCTTCTCCTCGGGAGTCGTGGCCCTGACCTACGAGCCGACCGCCGAAGGGCTGATCGACCCCGCGGCCGCGCGGCACACGGCGACGGAGAACGCCGAGGGATAAGACCGGGGCTGCGGTGTACATCGCTGTGTACATCACACCCGGTTCTCAATGGCACGCTCGGCATTCAGAGGCAGCCGTTCTACCAGCACCTTCGCGGCGCGGCGGATCGGATCGGATCGAGTTCGGCGGGCAGGGCCGCGATCCGGTTCTCGATCCGGTCGATGACCATGTGCGATCCACCAACGTGCACACTTCCCTTTTATAGCACGGCCGTACTATTATGACATTCAAGTAGCACGGCCGTGCTATAAGTGTGGGATGAAGCCGATCATGACGCTGCCTCAGCTGTCCTGATCGGGGCCGCCGCGTCCGCGGGGTCGGGTGTCCGCGAACTGGAATGGGACAAGCCGACGTACGGCGCCTGGCCCATCGTGGTGATGCGCCTCGACGACTCTCCAGGCGTGGGCATATCCGCTTCGGTGGGCCTTCGCTTCGGCTTCCTGCTGCCGGCAGGCGATTGCTCTGCCGGCCATCGGAGGGCTCACGCTGGCCTACGTGGCCGTCCGAACCGGGTCGGCCCGCCGTATCAGGCCCGATCGAACAAGCGGGGGGGCCGATGACACGGTGCGGCCTTCGGCGCCCAACCGCGCCACCCATTCCGCCTTGCCGTGCCGCTCCTGCATTCAAGCCATCAACCGACGGACAACCAACGGACGGAGACAGCCATGCTTCTGGAAAACAAGACAGCGGTGATCTACGGGGGTGGCGGCGCCATTGGCGGTGCGATGGCGCGGGCCTTCACCGCCGAGGGAGCGAGGGTCTTCCTCGCCGGCCGCACTCCCGGCAAGCTCGACGCCGTCGCCGCGGACATCCGGCGCGCCGGCGGCCTGGCCGAGACGGCGATCGTGGACGCCCTGGACGAGACGGCCGTCAACGGCTGGGTCGACTCCATCGCGGCGCAGACCGGCAGCGTCGACATCTCGGTGAACGTCATCTCCCAGGACGCATTGTTCGTGCCGCTGCTCGACATGCCCGTCGCCGACTTCGGCCATGCGATGGACAAGGTCGCGCGCTCGTTCCTGCTGACCGCCCAGGCCGCCGCACGGCACATGGTCAAACAGGGCTCGGGAGTCATCTTGCACTTCGGCGGCTCCGGTCCGGCCAACTCCACGCCCGGCCTGGGCACCGTACAGATCGGCTTCGACCTGGTCGAGGCGATGCGCCGCCAGTGGGCCTGCGAGCTCGGCCCGCACTCCGTCCGCGTCGTCTCGATGCGGACCGGCGGGATCCCCGAGACTCTCCCCGACCTTCCCGAGACGGTGCCCTACAAGCAGAAGATGATCGACGCCACGCTGCTCCAGCGGGCGACGACCCTGGACGACGTCGGCCGCGTCGCCGCGTTCCTGGCCTCCGGCCAGGCCCGGAGCATCACCTCCACGCAGGTGAACATCTCCGGCGGGGCCCTCGTCGACTGACACAGGACAACCCCGATCTCCCTGGAAGCGCGGCAATGCGCTGCCAAGGATTCACGAAACGACATTTGGGAGAACAGTATGAACGACGAAGTCACCCAGTACATCAGTGACACCGCACCATGGCAGAAGGCGGTTTGCGAGGAGTTGCGTTCGATGATCCATGAAACCGTTCCCGGCGTCGAAGAGCAGCTTCAATACGGCAAGCCGCACTTCCTCAAGAACGGGAATCACGCGGCCGTCATAGCGGTTGCCCGGGGCAAGGTCTCCTTCATGGTGTTCAACGCCACGGACGTCCCCACGGTCAAAGGCCTCATCCGAGCGATGGGCAAAGGGGACCGCAAGTGCGCTGACATCGCAGAAGGGCAAGAGACCGACTACGCAGCACTTGCCGAGATTCTCCAGAAGACCACGATCGCCCTGTAGGGACGGAACCCGAACAGCGGCTGCGATCACTGAGCCTTTGTCGGTAAGGATCAGTAGCTGTCCGTAGCGACATAAGTCGCCCCCGGATGCCGCAGCCCGATGACCGGCAAGCGTAGTCGGGTTGCCCGGAGGGGTCTCACCTCCGGGTCGGGTAGGACCGCCGTTGCTGCGGCGGTCCCCCTAAGAACCGTGCGTGCGATTCGTCGCCGCACACGGCTCAGGCAAGCCGCGAGGGCAAGCTGGCATATTGAAGCGAACTGGGGCTCTGGCCGTCGGGTCGAGTTCGGTCCGGCTGGCAGTGAGCGTGTATGAGACGGACTTGATGATCCAGCGTGTCGCCTTCGGCGGTTGCGATCGCGTGTTTCGTGATCGCTTTGCGGGTGGCGGCCAGCCATCGTTCCCATTCGATGGGGGATCTCGGCTGGTGATCGGCGTGGAGAAGGTAGTCCCCGCAGAGCGGGCAGCGGCCCTGCTGGGCCTGCAGTAGCCGGAGCGTGGATCGGCCCATCGGGAGCTGATTCTTGGTACGCCGTTGGTTCCAGTACTCGGCCAGAGCGGGGTCGTAGGGTGAGGCCCCGCCTTTGACCATCTGGTGCCGGACGATCCGGGTCCAGGAGAACTTGATCAGATAGGTGCCGCTGACGCGGTCACCGAAGACCCATTTGTCCTTCCTGGCCGGGTGAAAGGTGTCGAAGTAGTGGCCAACGACCCCACCACTTTGACTTGTTGCGGTGCCCGCGTAATGCCCACCGGTAGATGAGTCTCCAGACATAGGCGTCCAAGGCGTTGAAGGGCGTTCTCGGCAGGCGTGCAGCCGATGGGCGTGACGTCTGGCGCCCACGCGCCGCCTTGATCGCGGATGGTTGTTGTAGTTGTGTGAGGGTGAGCACGGCGATGTCACGTATGGGGGCCACTCGTGGACAGCGGCGGAGCACGACGGGACGGGGAACTGGCCGATCAAGGTGCTGCTTTGGTCGGCCGTCATCACACGATCCAGGCTTTCGGTCGCGTGCTCCAGAGCGTTGTCGACGGGGGTTTCCGCGTCATCGCTCTGGCGGGCGATCCCGGCGTGGGAAAGACGAGGCTACTGCACGAACTGACCGCACTCGCCCGCGAACGCGAGGTGAGCACCCTGTGGGGAAGGGCCGCTGAGTACGAGCGGATTGTGCCCTTCAGCGTGCTCGCCGATGCCCTGGACGATCGGGTGGAGACACGGTGGTTCCACCGTGGCCCGTTCGCGGGCAGCGTGGATCCCCAGGTGCTCTCGGGTCTGTTCCCGGCGTTGGCCGCCACCGCCGACCCGCAGAACGGCGGCGAGCAGGGCGTGATGGCTCGTTACCGGCTCTTCCGCGCGTTGCGCCGGCTGATCGGCGAGTTCACGGGGCCTGGGCTCGCGCTCGTCCTGGACGACCTGCATTGGGCCGATGACAGCTCAATGGAGTTCCTGCACCACCTTGTCCGTCACCCGCCGCGCGGAGGGATGCTGATCGCCATCGCCTACCGCCCGGCGCAGGTCTCTGTACTCTTGTCGGCCCTCCTACGGGACGTTTCCGGTCATCTCACGGAGATCGAGGTGGGTCCGCTCACCGAAAATGAGGTGGAGGAGTTCCTCGGGCCCGGTGTGCCCAGCGCCCGCCGCGCCGCGTTATGGGAGGCCAGCCAGGGCAATCCGTTCTACCTGGAGGCCCTGGCCCACATGAACCGGCTGGAGATCGGCGAGTTGCCCGCCACCGTGCGCGCGGCCATCCAACACGAGCTGGACAAGTTGTCGCCCGTGGCGATGACGGTCGCCCGGGGCGCGGCCCTCGTCGCCGACGAGTTTGATCCCGAATCGGCCGCGGTGGCCGCACGGGTGTCCGAGCCGAGCGTGCTCGACGCGCTGGACGAGCTCGTCAGGCTCGACATCATCCGGCAAGGCTCCGGCAACCGATTCCGCTTCCGGCATCCCCTGGTCCGGCATGCCGCCCACCAATCCTCCGGGATGGGCTGGCGAGTCCTCGTTCATGCCCGGCTGGCCGCTCATCTGATCGGCAAAGGCGCCTCCGCGGTGATGACGGCTCCCCATGTCGAACGTTCGGCCCGCTTCGCAGACCAGCGGGCCATCGAGGTTCTGGTCGCCGCCGCACGTACGGTCGCCGCCACGGCCCCCGCCAGTGCGGCGCACTGGCTGCGCACGGCGCTGGCGCTGCTCCCCGAGGAGCCTTCCACGGCAGAACGCCGCTGCACTCTGCTGATGGAGCTCGGCAGAGCACAAGGCGTCAGCGGGCAGTTGCGGCAAGGCCGCGACACCGTGCGGGAGCTGCTGCGGCTGCTGCCTTACGACGACTACGAGCGCCGGGCGAGGGCCGCCACGTTGTGCGCCCTGCTGGAGCGCCAGCTCGACCGGCCCTGTGAGGCACGTGCCCTTCTTCTGGACGAGCTGCGTCGTGTTCCCGAGCCCCACGCGTCCGCGGCGGTTCCCCTGCGGATGCGGTTGGTGGCTGAGAGCATGATGCGCGGGGACTTCCGCATGGCCCACGACGTGCTGGCTAAGGTGGGCGAACCCGACGGCGCGGGTCACCCGGGGCTTCCCGCCGCGGTGGCCGCGCTCCGCTCGATGCCCGCCTACGCCGCCCGGCGCACGGCCGAAGCCCTTCGCCACGCCGACGAGGCCGGCCGCCTGCTGGCCAACACCATAGACGATCACCTGGTGGACTGGCTGGACTCGATCGCGTGGCTGTGCTGGGGAGAAACAGTCATGGGCCGCTACGACCGCGCGCTCGGTCTGTTCGAGCGCGCGGCGACGATCGCCCGTATGACGGGGCAAAACTACATTCTGACTCACCTGCTCGCGGGAAAGGCCAGGACGCTCATCCACCTGGGCCGGCTGGCCGAGGCCGCGGCCACCGCTGCGGAGTCGGTCGCTGACGCGCGCTCGCTGCGGTCAGGACAGCAACTCGTCTTCGCGCTCACCCAGCAGTGCCTGGCGGCCAGTTGGGCGGGTAATCACGACGCTGCCATGGCCGCCGCCGACGAGGCCCGGCGAACCGGGGTCGGTGATGGGGAGGTATGGAGCAACCAGGCCAGGTACGCCCGTGGTGTGGCGTTGATCAACCGCGGCATGCTGGACGAAGGCGTTCAGGCGGTGATCGAGGTGAGTGAGGGCTTCACCTCGCGCCGTATGGACCGCGGTACCATGCTGGCCGGCTGCGAACTCGTGGCCTGCGTGGAGGCCTCGCGCGGCAGGAACGACAAGGCGGCGGCCCGCGCCGCGGACGCGGCCCGCCTCGCCGATCATGACCTGCCCGTCTCCTTCGGCCTGGCGACTCTGGCCCAGGCGCACGCCCTGCTAGGGCCCGATCCCTCCGCAGGGGCGGCTCTCGCCGTCAAGTCGGCTGGGCGGCTGGAGGCCGACGGACGCCGCCTGGACTCCGGTCGTGCTTTGTTCACCGCCGCGCTCGCCCAAGCCGAGCAGCGTCAACCGACTGGTGCAGGCCACGTGCAGCCGGCGCCGCGTCGTCGCGATCCTCGTGGTGGTCTCATCGACGTGCAGCACATGGGCGAGCGTGAGAAGGGCACGGATCAGCTTGACACTGTCGGTGACGAGCATCGCGGCCTCGGCGAGGATCGAACTCACCCAGCCGGGTGACACGCGGGCTCCGGTGACGTCGGCGATCAGCTGAGCGCAGCGCTCTACCGGGATGTGCTGGAAGACCAGCAGGTAGGCGGCCAGCGCGCGCAGGTTCGGGCCGTACGACGACGGGGACCCCGCCACCTGCTCGGGCAGGACCGCTGCGGTGACCCGGCCGCAGCCCCCACACCGGCACCGGTGCGTGCGATGCTCGGTCACCGTCACGGTAACCAGGGGAATGTCGCGGACCTGACGACGCGCGAAGCCGACGCTACCGGCGGCCGACAGCGCCTTCCCGCAGCCACCGCATGCGTCCGGGAGGTGCTCTTCGACCTAGTCCGGGGTCTCGACCATGGCCAAGCCCGCGCCGGGTGCCCCCGGCTGGCGGCCACGCTTCTTCCTGGTGTTGACCGGCGGCTTCTTGTCCGGCCGGACGAACGTGTCGCTGGATGGCGGCAAGGACGAGTTCCCGGAGTTGCGGCCAAGCCTGCGCTCCAGCTCGCCAACCCGAGCGGTCAGCCGGTCGACCGTCTCCTCCAGCCGCGCGATCGTCTCGCGCTGGGCCTCGATCGTGTGCCGCTCGAAAACACGGTTTCGTGCTGTGAGCTGGGGTTTTGCTACGCGATCAGGATGGCGACTGCGATCATAGCGGGGTGTTGTTGTCGCTTGTGTACGGGTTGGTGAGGGGCTTGTTCGGCCTGCTGGCGGTGCTGGTGCGCGCTGATCTGTCGAAGGATGTTGAGCTGCTGGTGCTCCGTCACGAGAACCAGGTCCTGCGCCGTCAGCTCCGCGGCCGGCTGGGGTGGGGTCATGCCGACCGGCTCTGGCTTCTGGCGTTGTCGCGTCTGGTCCATCGCTGCCGGTGGGCGGAGGTGTTCCCGGTCACCCCGGCGACGATCCTGCGTTGGCATCGTAGCTTCGTGGCGCGGAAGTGGACCTTCACCGACAGGCGGCGCCCGGGACGGCCCGGTACCCGTCGGCCGGTCAAGGTACTGATTGTGCGGATGGCACGGGATAACCCGACATGGGGGCATCGGCGGATCCAGGGCGAGTTGGCTCGGCTGGGCTACAGCATCGCGGCCTCCACGGTGTGGGAGATCCTGCGCGCCGCCGGTATCGATCCGGCACCTCGCCGGGCTGGGCCGACCTGGCGGCAGTTCCTGACCGCGCAAGCCCACGCGATCATCGCGTGCGACTTCCTGGTGGTCGAGACCGCGCTGCTCAAACGGCTGTATGTGCTGGTCTTCATCGAGCACGGCACCCGGCGACTGCACCTGGCCGGAGTGACCGCGCACCCGACCGGAGCATGGACCGTGCGGCAGGCCCGCAACCTGGCGATGGATCTGGGTGACCGTCTCGCCGGGCTGCGGTTCATGATCCACGATCGGGATCCGCTCTTCACCTCCGCCTTCAGAGAGGTCTTCGCCGCCGAAGGGCTGCGGGTCGTCACTACCATGTCGCGGACGCCGAGGATGAACGGTATCTGCGAGCGGGTCATCGGTACCCTGCGCCGTGAACTCCTGGACCGGGTCCTGATCCTCAATGAACGCCACCTGGCGTTCGTACTCCACGAGTACCTGATCCATTACAACCGGCATAGGCCGCACCAGTCCCGACACCAACGTCCCCCGGACGTCGCAACGCAGCCCGCCCGCGACGTGATCGACCTCAACAACCTGCGATCCATCCGCCGAAAACCCGTAGTTGCAGGAATGATCAGCGAGTACCACCACGCGGCTTAACCGCAGCTCAGGGCACGTAACGCCATATTCGAGCGGTACAGGCTGCGCCCGCACTGGCACGAGAACTCGAGGACTTCCGGGAGCATGCCACTGCCTCGACGGGAGCCGAGGCAGTGGCCAGTCGTACTCACGTCGTTGGCGAAACCGCACACCGCCAGACAATCGAGGTCGGCGAGCAACGTCGGATGTTAGCTGAGCAATGGACCTCGCTACTCGGTCGAATCCGTGCCACCGCGGGCTTCGACCAGTTCCTGCGCCCACCGGGAATGGACCGGCTTCACGAGCAGGCGGCCGATGGCCCGATCATCATGGTGTACAGCAGCCGCTGGGGCAGTGGTGCCTCGATCGTGACGGGCGATCCCGAGCAGCGCGTGCGCGTCGTGCCCCTGCCGGATCTCACCCCGACGGCCGCCGCCCAGCAGGTCAACCGCTTGTGGGATGCCCTCCGCGCCGTGGACGGTGATTTCACTGGCCGTGCACGCGCCCAGCAGGAGATGCACGCGCTGCTGGGCTGGCTGTGGGACGCGATAACCGGGCCTGTCCTACGCGAGCTGGGCATTGCCGAGCCATCCGGCCCGCGGCCACGAGTCTGGTGGGGCCTCGTCGGCGTGCTGGCCTACCTGCCGATCCACGCCGCCGGGCATCACAACCAGGCCGGCCAGCGGAGCGTACTTGACCGCACCGTCTCCTCGTATTTGACTACCATCCGCGCTCTGGAACATGCCCGCGCCCGACCTGCCGCACCCGCCGACTCGGCGGCGATCATCGCCATGCCCACCACTCCGGACGCCCCAGATCTACCCCAGGTGGATAAGGAAATCCATGCGCTCTCTGGCGTCCTGCCGGACACGCGAATAATCACTGGTCCCGCCGCGACGCATCACGCTGTGGCCGAAGCGCTCGCCCGACACCCGGTCGCGCACTTCTCCTGCCACGGCTTGGCCAACCTTATTGACCCGGCAGCCAGTGAACTGCTCCTGTACGACTACGCCACCGCCCCTTTCACTGTCGCCGCCCTGGCGCGGCTGCACCTGGCTGACGCAAGCCTGGCCTACCTCTCCGCGTGCAGTACGACCCATACCAGCCCCGATCTGGCCGATGAAGCGATCCACCTCACCGGTGCGATCCATCTTGCGGGCTACGGGCATGTCGTGGGCACTCTGTGGCCGGTCAACGACCTCGCCGCAACGGCCATCGCCACTGACTTCTACGCCTACCTCACCAATGGCGGCACAGAGCTACCAGATGTTGCGCACAGTGCCCTCGCCTTGAGCGAAGCCACCCTCCGGCTGCGCGATCGCTACCCCGCTCTGCCAACCCGATGGGCAGCGCACCATCATCAAGGTTCTTGAGTGCGGCCCTGCTCGCCTGCGCGCAACGGGTCGGTGAAGAGTCGCAACGGGGCGGGGCCACCGAGATTCAGCAGAATGTCCACGCCACTAGGGACGATGTCCGGCAGCTTGCTACCTACCACCCGCACCCAGTGGAAATCCAGCGGCGACTGGTCCCGCTGCAGGGGGGAGGTGGCGACCAGCACGCAGGGCGCTTCGCCTGGCGCGGGCCCCACCCGCGGTCGGCCTTGCTCATCACAGACGATTTCCACAACAGAGTCCCGGACCATGGCGATCAACTGGTCGCCGACCGGCTCACCCCTAGCGGCCATGCGGAGCCCATAATCAATGGGATCGGTAGGACCCTCACCGTTCGCGGGCAGGTACTGGGGATTCGGCTCGAACGGACCAGGCCGCCCCTCGGTGTCTAACCTCCACCCGCCAACCATCTGACTGCTCGGCGGCGAGTCCTCCGGTGCGCTCGGCCGCCAAGCCGGATCAATCAGAGCGAACCACATGGTCCCGCTGACGCCAACGTTGTACTGTCGGATCATCCCCGGCATGAGACACGCCTTGCGCAACCTGGACGGCACCAGATAACCGGCAAGCGACATCTCCGCGCCGGCGGCGTTCACCGGCTTGTCGGCTGTTTCAGCCATCCCGCCCTCACACTCTGCGCCGAACCACGGCCAGTTCGTTAGCCGACATGCTCCGGCAAACCGGGTTCATTATCGTCGATATTCGCCAGCCATGAGAATGCCCAACCAAAGCCGAACATCACGATCGCCTCCGGCTACCAGGCGACGTGGCGGACGCCATCCAATCGCCGACGATCCGCGTCATGAGCCCCACAGGGTCGAGAATCGAGAAGGCCCAGGTCAGATAGGATGTTGACTGGCAGGGCGCCCGGGGTTCGAACCCGGAACCTACGGATTAAAAGTCGGCAGCTCTTATGCCGGATCGGACTTTAGCGTATTCAATTGTATTGCTCTGCGCGTTTTGCCACTCTCAAATATGTCCAAAGATGCCACGAAGTGTTCGTGCGTGCCAATAGCCGAAGAGCATGCGGCGAGCACGTGAACGTGGGATTCGCTGGCGTCCCGTCGTCCTGATGATAAGCCTTTGACCTCTTGTCTGTCCCGGTTCGGCCCAACCTGGCCCGGAGGCAGTGCTGAGATGCATCTGCATGGCAGGCGCCCTCCCCGGAATCGCGGCCAAGATGCCGGCTGGCCAGCACGGTCTTGCGCTGCCGCCACACCCGACCACCGGATCCTGTGCTTCTCCGAAGCTAGGGGCGACGACCGTCTCAGTCCCGTAAGAGCCTGCTGACAAAGGGATTTGGTGTGGGGGCGTGAGTCAGGAGAGCCGCGGGGTGTGGTCATCGTTGGGCTGTTAACCCGTGAACGGGAGCGGGCTCCCGGTAGCTGA